>DATFDP010000139.1:0-24152 GCA_035252015.1 Terriglobales bacterium | reverse complement strand
GAGGAGCAGGCAACCGTGACGACGCCGGAAGGGCGGCTGCGCCCCGACCTGGTGGTCAAGCTGCCCGGAGGCAAGAACCTGGTGGTGGACGCCAAAACGCCGCTGGCGGCTTATCTGGACGCCATGGAGGCGCAAGATGAGGACGTGCGCCGGGCCAAGCTGGCAGACCACGCGCGCCAGGTGCGCGACCATATGGTCAAGCTGGGATCGAAGCAATATTGGGAGCAGTTCGAGCACACGCCCGAGTTCGTGGTCATGTTCCTGCCCGGTGAAACCTTTTTCAGTGCGGCGCTGGAGCAGGACCCGTCGCTGATTGAATCGGGAGTTTACGAGAAGGTGATTCCGGCTTCGCCCACTACGCTGATCGCGCTGCTCAAGGCGGTGGCGTACGGCTGGGGGCAGGAACGCATTGCGCGCAGCGCGCAGCAGATCAGCGCCCTGGGCAAGGAACTGCATGAGCGCCTGCGCAGCCTGGCGCGTCATTTCGAAGATGCGGGCAAGGGCCTGGACAAGGCGGTGGAGTGCTACAACAAGGCCATCGGATCATTGGAAGGACGGGTGCTGGTTTCAGCGCGCAAGCTGAACGAGCTGACGGCCTCGGCCGCGGCCGAGATTCCCGAGCTTGAGCCGATCGAGACCACTGCGCGAACCTTGCAGATTGAGTTTGAGGAAGAAGAAGCAGGGGCCAATGGGAACCTGGCCGCAAGTTCCGCGAGCCGCGGTTAGCGTTCTATATTTGAGGCTCACAAACTGATTGGCATACCACCTCTGGTGCTTCCTTGGCATTTCTCAAGGCTTTCATGTTGATAGGGCGCATGCCCGAGCCGAAACACCCCTGCGCGGCTAAACGTGCCACGAGGTCCCAGAGAGTTCTGATGTGAAAACTCCCTGAAACAGCAAATAAGGGGCGAACGCTGTTGAGGTCCTTCGGCTGCGCAGGCCCGGTTCACAAGCAAACCGGGCCTCCTCCGCTCAGGATGACAGTCGCGGAGGTGTTCGCTGCGAGACGCCTAAATCATTGTCCAGCGCGCGTTTTTCGCCACTGGTGAGCGGGCGGGAGCTGCCCTTGGCCAGATCGCCCAGGACAAGCGGACCAATGGCAACGCGGACCAACCGCAGCACCTCCACGCCGAGCGTACCCAGCAAGCGGCGGATGTGGCGGTTCTTGCCTTCATCCAAAACAATTTCCAGCCATGTGTTGCGCTGGCCTTGGCGTACGAGTCCTACCCGCTTCAACCGCAGCCGCTCGCCATCAAGGGTGACTCCTTTCTCAAACGTGCGGAGAAGCGTAGCATCGGCGAGCACGCCGATCTGCACGTGGTAAGTCTTGTCGAGATGAGTCTCAGGCGCGGTGATCCGAGCCGCCCATTCCGAATCGTTGGTGAAGAGCAGCAGGCCTTCGCTCGCCTTGTCCAGACGGCCAACGGGCGCGAGCCAGGGCAGGCCTGAGGGCAGGCAGTCGTAGACCGTTCCGCGGCTTTTCTCGTCGGAGGCAGTGGTGACCACACCGCGCGGCTTGTTGAGCATGAGGTAAACCGGTTTGGCGACGGCGATAGCTTGGCCGTCAACCAGAATGCAGTCGCGTTCCAGGTTGACCGGGCTCTCGGGATCGCGGCGAACTGCGCCGTTCAGTGCGACTCGCCCCGCGCGGATCAGGGTGAACGCCTGCGAGCGCGAGCAATAGCCGAGTTTAGAGAGAGCCCGCGCCAGACCGATGCGGCGTGATGGTGGAGCCGTCACTCGCTTATCGTAAATGAATGCATCAGAGGTGGTCTTAAGAATGGGACTTTCCGAAGAGCACGGTTTCAGCCCTGCCTCTCGCCCGCATAATGCATAGGTCCTTCGTTCGCGCTCCTTTCGCAAACTCGGCTCGCGCTCGCTCAGGATGACATTAAAAACGGGAGTTTCGCAGGCGGGGCGCCGGCGCCACGACTTTGCCAATTCAGCGCTGCGAGGGGGAGACAGAGCGTGGAGCGCGGTCCTGGGCTCTTCCCTTCCATTGGCCGCCACGGCCTGACCAGAATTTAAAAGCCGAGTGAACCGTAGCACCCATGTAAAACAGAGCGGCCAGCGGCAGCGTCAGCGCCCACATCGGGTTGACACGGTAGAAGCGGACCATTGGCAGGTAGGCGGCGGTCATCATGCCCCAAGCCAGCACACCCAGAACGATGGGCACACTGTGGCGAGACACCAATAAGACCGGTGGAAGAAGGTAGGTCACGGTGAGGCCGGCAACCGCGCCCAGCAAGAGCAGCGTCGAGTGCCGGAGCTGGTTGAAAGCGGTGCGCGAGATCATGCGTCCGATCTCGGAGAATGAGCCGTAGGGCCGAATGCTGACGCTCTCCCTCGTCATGCCCAGCCATATTTTCCCGCCGCTACGCTTAATCGCCAGCGCCAAAGCGCAGTCGTCAATAATCTCACTGCGAATCGCCTCGATTCCGCCGGTGCGGGCGAGCGCTTGCGGTTTAATCAGCAAGCAACCACCAGCAGCGCCGGCCGTTCCCCTTCGCGAATCGCGAATCCAGGCCGGCGGATACAACTTAAAAAAGAAAAATACAAATGTGGGAATGAGCAATTTTTCCGCCAGGCTGCGGCAATGCAGCTTGACCATGAACGAAACCAGGTCGTAGCCGCGTTGCGCAACGGCAACTAGAGATGGAATGGTGGCCGGGGAATGGACGATATCTGCATCGCTGAAGAGGAGGAACTCGGGAGCAAAGCTGCGCGCCGCCTCCACTCCCTGGCTGACAGCCCATAGTTTGCCGCTCCAGCCGGGCGGCAGCGGCCGGCTTGGCAGAATAGTGAGCGAGTCCGCTTTGCCCAGCGAAGCCGCAACCTGGCGGGCAACTTGGACGGTGGCGTCCGCGCTGGCATCGTCCACCAGGAAAACATGCAGCGTTTTATCTGCCTGCGCGAGCAGGGAGGCCACAGTCCGCCCGATCACCTCTGCCTCGTTGCGCGCGGGAATGATTACGGCAACGGGGCGCGCCAACTGGGGCGCACCAGGCTGCGCAATGATGTTTCTTATCAGCCAGAAACGGCCGCGTCCCAACAGCAGGTACACCCAGATGAGCGCGGCGACAGCGGCAGCGATGGTAAGGACGACCATCGCGCTTGAGTGTACAAGAGAGGCTCACTTCTCCTGGATGAAGATAATTTCATGGCCGTCTGGGTCCTTGATGGCCACCCAGGACTCGTCTGCCCTCTGGCCTTCAGTGAACTTGATGCCCCGAGTGCGCAGGCCTTCGCGGGTGACGCCTAGGTGGGACACGACAACCCCAATCTGATTAGCCTGCTGCCCGGTGAAGCCGGCGTCGTAGTCGACGCACACCGGCACGCCCGCAATCCCCATGCGGAAGTATTCGCCCTTCTTCTCATCGCGTACTGGAAACTGCAGCGTGTCCACATAGAAGCGGCGAGCGCGCTCCAGATTCGCGGTGCGGATAGTAAAGAAATCCAACCGCTGAATGGGAATTGGCAGGGTAATGTCTCGAATATGTGTAGCGAGAAACCAGGTGAAGCCTAGAGGATCCCTTACACCAGCGCTGCGGTCGCCGTAGGGCTTGTCGTTAGGCGCCTCAAGCGAGGTGGCGCCGACACGCATGGCACGCTCGTAGGCCGCATCCGTGTCAGGAACGTAGAGGTGGAGAGCGCAGGGCACGGTGCCGAACTGGCCGTGGGCGTCGCCAATCTCCAGCGTGTTGTCGCCAATCTGCATGGTAACGTGCAGAACGGCGCCCTGGGGCGACCTGGGAACGTCGCCCAGGATCTCAGCGTCAAAAGCCTGCTTGAGGAATTCCATGAGCTGGTCGGCGCCGCGGGGATGCAGCACGGGCTGCACCGCGGGCGGTCCGCCGGCCGGAGGCGTCCAACTGATGGGCGTGGCGATATACCACTGATTGCCAAATTTATCCTTCACGTAGGCTTCGCGGTCGCCGTAGTCCTGGTTGACGGGCGGGAAGACAGAGGTTGCCCCGGCAGCCACGGCGCGGGCGTAAACAGCGTCGGCGTCGCTCACGTAGATGTGGAGTTCAGCAGGCCGGGGCTCGAACTGCTCGCTGGAGTCAGCAAATTCGATGATGTAGCCGCCCAGATCGGCCTCGGCGTGCATCAGAGAGCCGTCTGGCAGCGGCACGCGCAGGCGTTCTTTGGCGCCGAACGCCGTCTTCAAAAAGTCGCTGAACTCGGCGGCTCCCTGCACGATGAGATAGGGCGTAATTGTGTGGAAGCCTTCGCGAATGTACGTGACCGGTTCCGGCTTGGGCTGAGTGGCCATAGATGAGCTCCTTTGCATATCTGATTTCAGTTGCTGCTTGAATTTTTCCCGGGGCAGGCCGCGCAACTCGGCGGCTACACTCAGCAGGGGCGCGAGTTCGGCTTCGGCCGAAGGCAGCAGCGAGTCGGGCTGGGAGAGCAGCGCTTGCACCGCCTGGTCGAGCTGGTCGGCCATAGAGCGCTTAGGCATGGGCCCTCCTCACGCGCGCCCGCAGGTTCTCCAGCGCGCGAAACTGCAACTGCTTAATGGCGCCTTCGCTGCGCCGCAATTCCTGCGCGATCTCGCGAATGCTCTTCTGTTCCACAAAACGCATAATGATGACGCGGTGCTGGTCCGCTGGCAGCTCCTTTACCAGCCGAAACAGGGCGGCCCGCTCTTCCACCTGGCGCATGGCGACGGGATCTTCGATATCGTCGGCGGCCTCGGGCAGCTCGGTTTCGCGGCTGGCATGCTGCCGGCGGTCGGCAATGGCGTTGGCGGCCATACGATAAAGCCAGGCGGCAAAGGGCACGCCCCGCCACTCAAACCGACTCAGGTTGGTCAGGGCGCGATGGAAGACCTCGGAGGTAACGTCCTCCGCTTCGGCGCGGTTGGGCACGCGGCGGACCACGAACGCGTACACGCGCTCAAAGTTGCGCTCATAAAGCTCGGCGAAGCGGCCGGCGTCGCGCTGTGCCGCTTCGATGAGCTGGCGTTCCTCCTCGGCTTCCAGTTTGGGAGCCTTCAACGCTTCTCCCCGGCGGGTGTTCCCTGCTCTATAGAGATTAACCTTTGGGCACGAAAAAGGTTACGGCGGGCATTTTGAACGACATCGGCTCCCCGCCCTCGGCTCAGGACGACATTCGTGAAACGCGTGCCGGTTGGCTACAATGCCAGCCATGCGTTCTTTATTTGAACGACGAAGCACGGCGCTGATCCTGGCCGTAGTTGCGGCCTGTGCCTGGCCGACATGGGCGCAGAAACCGTTAACGGCCCGTCAGGCGATCGAAAAAATCAAGCTGCAGATCGGCGCGGCGGTGGATCCCAACACGGTTGACACCTTCAAAGCAGGCGACCCGGAGACGCCAGTTACCGGAATCGCAACCACCTTTTTGGCCACCTATGGTGTTCTGCAGGAAGCGGTAGCTTCCGGCGCCAACCTGATCATCACCCACGAGCCTACGTTCTATAACCACCTGGACGAGACCGTCTTTCTGAAGGGCGACGCAGTATTTGAACAGAAGGCGGCGTACATTCGTGAGCACCACCTGGTAGTTTGGCGGTTCCACGATGAGTGGCACTGGCGCAAGCCTGACGGAATTATTGAGGGCTTTACCCAGGCGGTGGGCTGGGAGAAATATCGCCGGCCGTACGAGCAAAACATTTTCACCCTGCCGCCAACCACGGTAGGCCAGTTGGCGGCGGACCTGCAAGCCAAGCTGAATTCGCGAATCATACGCGTAGTGGGCGATCCTGGCCTGCGGGTGACCGAAGTGGCTTATCTGCCAGGCGCCTCAGGCGAGAACAAGGAAATCAAGCAACTGGAACGCGATGACGTGCAGGTGCTGGTGGCGGGCGAGGCGCGGGAATGGGAGACGGTAGAGTACGCGCGCGATGCCGCCACGGAAGGCCGGGCGAAGGCGCTGATTCTACTCGGTCATGAAGTTTCGGAGGAACCCGGAATGGAGTACTGCGCGCGCTGGCTGCGCGGGCTATTCCCCCGCCTGCCGGTAACATTTATTCCCGCAGGCGAACCGTTCCAGACCGTAGGCCGTTGAGGGTGAGCACCGTGTGTTCGGCAGCTGTAGAGATAAAGGTAGAGGCATAATTAATTACGTCTCTACCCAGAATCGGTAAATCAGTGCGAGTCGCTGCCGGTGCGCTTGAGCACGGGGTGGTCGTCGTCTTTGCCTCCGGTGTTGTCGCCGGGTTGCTGGGTGCGGCGCAGGCTGGGCTCGGCTTTACCGTTGGGATTATCTACCTTGCGCCGGTTCTCAATGTGGGCCAGGCGCGCCTTCACGTCCTGAAACTCCGAGGTGTCCACCACATACTCATTCCGAGCAGGCAGAATCTTGGCGATCTCCTTTTGTGTCTGCGCAGCGCGCGCTGGGGTCGGAGGATGGCTGTC
Source organism: Terriglobales bacterium (assembly GCA_035252015.1). GTDB lineage: Bacteria > Acidobacteriota > Terriglobia > Terriglobales > Acidobacteriaceae > JAICWP01. The sequence continues at coordinate 17,769 of DATFDP010000139.1, read as the reverse complement.
AAACGTCTTGTCAAGGAAGCCCGGCTTCTTCTTCTCCAGCGCCTCAATCTTTTCGAAGAAAGCGGCAAAGGACTGCGGGTCGTAACCAGCTTTGTAGAGGTACTGCACCCCCAGATAATCCGCCTCGGCCTCAAAGCCGCGGGAGAATTTCATGAATGTCACTGGTAAGGCCAGTCCGGCGGCGCTTTCCACGGCGTAACCGATGCCGCCGCCAACGAAAATCAGGGGAATCGAGGCGATGTTGGCCAGGTTGCCGCGGGTCTGCTCACGGGCGATATGGCAGGCCGCTACGTGGGCGATTTCGTGGGCCATCACGCCGGCCAGTTCGGCTTCGTTGTCCGCCGCCAGAATCAGGCCGGAGTTGACGTAGAAAAAACCGCCGGGCAGGGCGAAGGCGTTGACCTGGTCGGAATCAATCACCTTAATGGTGAAGGGCACCTTGGAGTCGGAGTTGCGCACCAGGTTCTGGCCCACCCGGTTAATGTACTCGCCAATCACAGGATCCTTGATCAGCTTGACCGAGGACTCCACCTGCTGGGCATACTGGCGGCCCATATTGACCTGGGAATCAATGCTGTACCAGTTGCCGATACCCTTACTGCAGCCGACGTTGCGATGGCCGATGGCGGAAACGTCATTCAGGCTGCCGTCTTGCACTTCCTTGGGCACTTCGTCCTTTTTGTTGGTGGCAAAAAGGCTCGCCGCAAACAAGCAGACCGTAATCAGGGCGATAATGCGGTGTTTCATACGTACTCCACTAGATGCCCCGCCAGACCGGCGGCAGCATTTAATTTGATGCGGCAGAGCGGTCCTTAACCGTTAAACCCCACCCGCGAGAAATTCACTCTATCTAATTTACTCCTCAAAACACAGCCGCGGGCGGTACTTTACATTTGCGTATGCGGCAACGCACCCCGAAGCAGTCAGAAGCGCAGGGTAATTCCCGCAGTTACAAAAACGTTGTTCTGCCGCCCGAGGGCCAGAGTTTCTAGGCCAACTCCACCCGAATTGAAGTCGCGGACCTCGGCCCGTAACCCTACGAATGGTAGGAACTTAAGGTCCAGACCGCCGCCAATGTCAAAGGCAAAAGTACTGTCGGAGCTGCTGCCCCCGGTAAAGAGTTGGCGATTAAAGCGGCCATAACCTAGTCCCGCCGAAATATAGGGCGACAGGGGAAACGAGGGGGCCAGCCGTAATCGCAGGCCGGGAGTGATGAACAATGACGTATAACTGCGGGCCACGGTAAGACCACTGATCGTAGGAATATTAGAGCTGAAGGAACCAGCCACGGGTATTTCCGCATAGAGGCCGAAAAGAGGCACAGAGGCGATGCGGTGCGCGAAAGTCGCTTCCAGGGCAGGAGCGGCGCCAAAATTGAGCGGATTGCCCACATCAAAGTAGCCCCCGCCGGTCAGAGCGATATCATTCTTCTGCGCGTGCAGCGCCAAGGGAAGCAACACACATAAAAGGCTTAATATCGTTTTGCGCACCAAACCTCCTCGGAGTTCCTGGAAACGCGACAATTCCCGGGCTTGAGCGGGCACCCGAGGTCCGTCCGCAGGCAAATTATTTCCAGGTAAGTTGGGAAAGTTAGATGCAGGAATGGGGTGACGCGTCCACTCGGAAGGGCCTACATAGGGGCCGGATAAGGCTGGCTAAGCTTGCTGAGCAGCACGTCGGGATGCACGGGCTTGGGAAGCAGTTCGAATGAGTAACCCTGCTGTTCGGCGGTTTTGAGCAGGTCGGAAGTGGCAGCCTGGCCGGAGAAGAGGAGGATGCGCGCCTCCGGGCACATCTCCTGGATGGCCTTGGCGGCCTCAATGCCATTCACCCGGGGCATGACCACATCGGTGATGATGGCGTCGGGGCAGTCCTCCAGTACCTCGCGAATGGCCTGCCGGCCGTCGTAGGCAACGCGGGTTTCGAAGCCGTTAAGTGCAAGGATTTCGGCGATGCTGTGGGCGACGGTGTGCTCATCGTCCACCACCAGGACGCTGGTTTTTCGGCCGCGACGACTGGCGGGCAGGTTTTTGCCCAAGGCCTTCACAGCGGCCTCCACGCGCCGTAATTCGATCCGTAAAGCCGCTTCGATTTCTTTCGAGCGCCGCTCGCCGCGGGCCACGCGGCTCACGTACGAACGATCCACTCCCAGTTGCCGGGCCACCCGGCTGTAAATACCGCGAAACAGGGCATACGGTTCCCGCTCACTCATTACCTGGCGCCTGCACTTTCTGCTCGCGCGGTTCCGCGCAAGCTTTCCATGGTGGTGGACGAAACGGACGCACGAACGTGCCGCATGTCCCCAGCAGCCGTGAGTACGACCGCTTGCTAGGGAACATGGCTGCATGGTGGAGGAGAGTCTCCACGCTAAACTTTCTGGGCCGCTTTCACTGGGACGCAAATGGTGAAATCGGAGTTGTCAGCCGGCAGCAAGATTATGAAAAAAACACATGATTTCTGTCGGTGAGTTCCGCGGTGACCCGGCTTGTGGTAATCTTTTTGTGCCTGTTGTCACCAGCGGTGACTCTGGTCTGCTCTGTTCCCCTGAAGCAATGTCTCCACCAATGCACCGGAGGTGAGTGTGCCGGAGCTAGGAATCCGGAAGTGCGTGCGGCATGGGCTCCGGATAGGAACGAAATGACAGGCTTGGGGCAAAATGGCAGTTGGAACCAAAACTATTTTGATTGCTGATGACGAACCCACGGTCGCCAATACCGTGCGAATGATCCTGGAGAGCGCCGGCTATCGAACCATGGTGGCGCATGATGGGCAAGAAGCGGCCCGACTGATCCGGGAAGCCGGCCCGGACGCGGTGCTGCTGGACGTGATCCTTCCGGGCATGGACGGCGTGGAGGTTGCCATCCAGGCTTGCCGCATCGCACCCAACTGCAAAGTTGTTCTGTTTTCCGGACGACCGGATGCCGCCGACCTCCTGGCCGGCGCCCACGCCCGCGGTTACAGGTTCGAGATTCTCCCCAAGCCTACCCGCCCCCAAGAACTGCTGGAGAAAATACGCGATCTGCTGGGGCCATAGTGCGTGTTCGTAGGGCACACGGAACATGTGGCATGCCGACCGGGATGAAGCCCAGATTTCTATTGCACGGGCTCCGTGGGCCTGAAGCGGCACGCTTCCATAACCGACTCCAATTCTTCTGCTGTTTACGAGACCAGGGCCTAACGCGGCAAACCTGCTTACCTGTCGACTGCATCAGAGCTGGTGCAACGGGCTAAGGCTTGGGCCTGACAGCTCCGTGAAACCTACTTCGCAAGGTTAGAGCGCTTCGCCCGTTGCCGATTCCCCTGCGACGGCGAGATGCACCGGCAACTTGCCGGTTATCGCGACGGCGCTACAAACGGGGGAACGTGGAGGTTCACCATGCCTGGGCGCAAACATTTGCGCGGCGTCGGCAACAAGGAACAACGTCAGTACGAACATATCAAGGACAGAGCGCAGCACTCCGGCCGCTACGGCAAGCGCGCCAAGGAAGTAGCCGCGCGCACGGTGATGAAGCAGCACAAGCGCAAGGGGCACAGGAAGGGGCAGTAGATGGCCCGGAGGAATCGTATGCTGCTGCTGATTATCTTGCTGCTGTTGCTGGTGTTTGCCCTGCCCACCTGGCCCTACAGTGCCGGTTGGGGATACTATCCCAGCGGACTGCTGGGCTTGCTGCTGATCGTGCTGCTGGTGCTGCTGCTGGCCGACAGGCGCGGCGGGCTGCTGCGGCGCTGACCGCGGGGTGAGGGCGAGACGCCCTCGCGACAGCCGACGGTATCCCGGCGCTATGTTCATAGGCTCCAGCTTGCCTTGAGCGTGGTCGAAGGGGCGCCTGTGCCCACATTTGCTGCCCCGTACTACTGACTTCTGACTACCGCTTTTCTACGGCCTTTCCCCGGTACCTGATTTGATTCGTAAACCCCACTAAGGTAGACGCTTGGGAGCTTTCCGGCATCTCTGGAGATATAATGTGGATACGTAACCTACGGAAAATCCGTCAACATACGGGAGGCCGGTAGGCGCTTTGCGCCTTATCGTCTGCGATGCTTATTGCTCAATTTTTTGCAGCTGCGGTGGGTGGCGAGGTCGGAAACCTGGTCCAGCAAACCGGCCTGGTAGCCAAGATAGTTTTGCTCATCCTGCTGGCCTTCAGCATATTTTCCTGGGCCATTATCCTGGCCAAGTGGAGCGCCTTGAAGCGGGCGCGGGCGCAGAGCGGGCGCTTTGTGCGCGCCTTCCGCAAGGCCACGCGTATCCAGGATGTGGCGGCCGTGGCGGAGCAGTTCAAGCCCAGCCCTCTCGTTGGTGTATTCGAAAACGCCTACGACGAGTATCGCCGGCAAGGCGGAGGAGCGCCGCGCCTGACCGCCATCCAGCGCGCCACGCAGATCGCAGCTTCGGAAGAAATGACGCGACTGGAGCGCCGCCTGCCGTGGCTGGCCACCACAGGCGCTGTCACACCTTTCATCGGCCTGTTCGGCACTGTGTGGGGCATCATTGACGCCTTCCAGGGACTAGGGACCGCTGGCGCGGCTACCCTGCGCGCGGTGGCGCCCGGCATTTCCGAGGCGCTCATCACCACCGCCGCCGGCCTGTTTGCCGCCATTCCCGCGGTAATCGCCTACAACGCCTTCAGCCACCAGATCAAGGAATTTGCCGCGCGCAGCGACGACTTCGCCCTGGAACTGCTCAACGCCTTTGAGCGTACAGCGCCTCCGCCGCAACAGCCGCACTCTACCTACCGGAGCGCGCTCAGTGAGGTTCGTGACTAATGGCGTTTACGAATCCCCAGGGCCGTACGCAGAGCTCGCTCGCCGACATTAACGTTACCCCCCTGGTGGACGTGGTGCTGGTGCTGCTGATCATTTTCATGGTGACCGCTCCGGTGCTGCAGTCGGGCATTGAGGTGAACGTGCCCAAAACGCGCACGGTAAAGGAAATCACCGAGGAGCGACTGGTGATCAGCATTGACCGCCGGCAGCGGGTTTTCCTGGGCAACAACCCAATCAACATCAACGAAATTCCCGCCACGCTGCATCAGAAGCTGCGCGATCCCTCGCGGCAAACCATTTTTCTACGCGCTGATCAGGATGTGCCGTTTGGCGCTTTCGCCACTGTGATGGATGCGGTGAAGCAGTCGGGCATTACCAACGTCAGCATCGTGACCCAGCCTTTGCAGGAACATGGCAGCAAGCGCTGACATATTTTTCGAGCACGACCCCTGGCGCCGGCCTCTGACCTGGTCGGCGATCCTGCACGGCATATTGTTCGGCGCCATCCTTCTTTATTCCGTGATTCATTTCCCCGGCGAGAACTGGGGAGCTGGGACTGGGACGGGCGGCGATGCCATGAGCGCCACGCTGGTTTCCACCATTCCCCTTCCTGCCAGTCCTATTAAGACCCAGAACGTGCTGGCCAACGAGTCCACGGGACTGTCACAGTCCGTTCCCAGGCCGAAAATCTTGGATGAGCCCACCGCGATCGCCATTCCCGAGCGCGAAGCCAAGCGCAAGCCGCGGGAGAAGATTCCATCAGCGACCCGCGCCAAGCCCATCGAGCCGATCCCGGAAGCCACCAATGTTGTGCCCTACGGCGAGGGCGGGCCGGTGACTAATCTTTACGGCTTCACTTCCGGCGGCGCCAAGGGTGGCTTCAACTTTACCGGTGGAGGCGGCGATTTTGGCAGCCGCTACGGCTGGTACGTGAACGCCATGCGCAACAAGATTTCCGAGAACTGGCTGAAGTACGAAATTGATCCACGCATCAGCACGGCGTCGCGTTGCTACGTCACCTTCGACATCACCCGTTCCGGCCAGCCCACTAACGTTCGCGTCGAGCAATCCAGCGGCGTGCCCTCGCTCGACCAGTCGGCCGTCCGCGCGCTGCAGCGCATTGACAGCTTCGGACCATTGCCTTCCGACTACTCCGGCGGCAGGGTTTCGGTGGAGTTCTGGTTTGACTACCACCGCTGATGCGTTTTCAGGTTCTTGGATGAAATTTTCGTTGAATCCTCAACTCCAACGTTGATAGGGTCGAATCAGAGATGAAGCGTCTTATATCCATAGCTATCAGTGTTTTATTCTGTTCCGCGTTGCTGTTGGGCCAGCAGGACTGGATCCGCACGGGCACCGGTTTAGGTGTAGAAAAGGTTCGCCTTGCAGTTCCCGACTTCAAGGCCACCACGCCGGCTCCGCAAAGCGCGACACTGCAGAAAGTATTCGACGACACGCTGTTTTACGATCTTGACCACGCCGGCATCTTCGACATGGTGTCGAAGAGCTTTATGCCCACCCAGACGCCGGGAGCCCCGCCGGACGTGAATCTCACGCAGTGGAGCAGTCCTCCACCCAGTGCCGCCATGCTCGCCTTCGGCAATCTGGGCGTAACCGGGACTAACTTAATGGTGCAGGGCTGGCTCTACGACGTGAAGAACACCGCCAACCCTCAGGTCCTGGGCAAGCAATACACCGACGCAGCCAGCGAGCAAGCGGCGCGCAGTATCGCCCACAAGTTTGCCGATGAAATCATTTTCCGCCTGGGCGGCGGCATCAACGGCATTGCTGAAACCAAGATCGTCTTTGTCAGCAGCCGCACTGGCCACAAAGAAATCTGGGAAATGGACTATGACGGCGGCAACCAGCGCCAGTTGACGCATCTCGGCTCCATCGCTCTCTCGCCGCGCATTTCGCCGGATGGCAGCCGCGTCGCCTTCAGCGGTATGACCAAGGGCGGCTGGGAAATCCTGATGTATTCGCAGGACCTCGGCCGGTTGGTGCACTTCCCCAATATTGGCGGCTCGAACTTCACTCCGGCCTGGTCGCCCGATGGCACCCACCTGGCATTTTCTTCTTCGCGCACCGGCGACCCGGAAATTTACGTTACTGACTCCGACGGCGCGGGTTTGAAGCGCCTTAGCGTCCATCCCGGTCCCGATGTCGCTCCGGTCTGGAATCCCAAAACGGGAGGACAGATCGCCTGGGCGGAACGAAGTCTGGTGACACGCCTGCCGCAAATTTGCATTATGGAAGCAGATGGCACCAACCAGCAGCACGTCACAGACGAGGGCTTCGCGGTTTCGCCATCGTGGTCTCCAAATGGGCAATTCCTGGCCTTCTCTTGGATGCGCCACTTTGGACCCGGCGAGCCGGGCGCGCAGGACATTTACGTGATGGATGTAACCACGCATACCTGGGCACAGCTCACCCATGGCGAAGGGCGCAACGACTTCCCTTCCTGGTCGCCGGACAGCCGGCACCTGGTATTTCAGTCCAGCCGCAGCGGGCAGGAAGAGATATGGACCATGCTGGCGGACGGGACGCAGCAGCAGCAGCTGACTACCTCCGGCAGCAATTACGAGCCGAACTGGAGTTGGAAATAAGGTTGACGGAATTTTCTAGAAACGATTTTTGGTCGGGCGGACATTCAGGAAGAAACTTCTTCCTGAAGCCGCAGAGGTGATTTCGCGCGCCAGCCCCTTGGCGCGCTTGTTTTCAAGGGAGGATGAGGTGAAGCACAGCACTAAGAAGTGGATCACACTCGTGTTCGCGTTGAGCGTGGTTCTGACGCTCGGCGCCTGCAAAAAGAAAGTGGCGCCGCCACCGCCGCCACCGCCACCGCCGCCGCAGCAGCCCACGGCATCACTGACGGCCAATCCCAGCACCATCGAGAAGGGCCAATCTACAACGCTGACCTGGGAAACACAGAACGCCACCGACGTCAGCATTGACGGCATCGGCAGCGTGCAGCCCAACGGTAACCAGTCGGTCTCGCCCGCCGATTCCACCACCTACCACCTGGTAGCCAAAGGCGCGGGCGGCAGCCAGGAGGCTACGGCACGAGTCACCGTGACGCAGCCGCCACCACCGCCGCCGCAGCAGCCCACCGCCACCGAAGAAGAGCTCTTTAACCAGAATGTTAAAGACATCTACTTCGATTACGACAAGTACGACATCCGCGCCGATCAGCAGACCGCCGCACAGGGCGATGCCGCCTTCCTCAAGCAGCACCCAAACATCAAAGTGACGATCGAGGGACACTGCGACGAGCGCGGCTCCACCGAGTACAACCTGGCATTGGGCGACAATCGCGCCAACGCTACCAAGAATGCGCTGGTACAAAGCGGGATTCCGGCCGATAGCATCAAGACCATCAGCTACGGCAAGGAAAAGCCCTTCTGCACCGAACACAACGAGGAGTGCTGGCAGCAAAACCGCCGCGCTCACTTCGTTTATCAGAAGTGAGGCTCGATTGCAGGGTGGCGGCGCTCGCGGTTTAGGCTGCGGGCCCGCTGCCCTTCGCTGTATGCTTATGGTAAGGAAAGGGTCGGCCTAGCCTGACCAGCGCCCGTTGCGCCGCAAGGCCCGAGCAGGCGGATTCGGCGCCGCGGTCGTCCAGCAGGTATTCTGCATCCAAGTGAGGCAGAATTCCTGCCGCCAAACATGGAAACGCTTATGAAAATGCAAAGATTTTTTGCGGTGTCTTTCGTTGCGGCTCTGCTGTTCTTGAGCGTGCCCGCTTTCGGCGTCAGCAAGGAGATTGTGCAGTTGCAGACGCAGGTGCAGGCGTTGCAGGACCAGGTGGCGCGCATGCAGCAGTCTTTCGACCAGAGCATGGGCGTGATGAAAAACCTGATCGAGCAGAACACCGACACCATGAACAAGCTGGCGGGCACCTTGACTCAGCTGCAGCAGACCATGCAGAAGCAGAATGCGGATGCGGGCACGCGCAATGATCAGCTTTCCGGCCAAATTCAGACGCTGAATGACAGCTTAGACGAACTGAAGGCGCGGCTGGCGCGGGTGACCAAGCAACTGGAAGATATGCAGGCCTCACAGCAGAACCTGCAGACGCAGCAACAACAGCAGCAGCAACCGCAGGCTCCGCCTCCGGACGTGCTTTATAACAACGCGGTGCGTGACTACAACGCGGGCAACATGGACCTGGCCAAGCAAGAATTCGGTGAGTACGTGAAGGCATATCCCAATACCGATCTGGCCGGCAACGCGCAGTTTTACGTGGCGGAGATGGAGTATCGGGCCGGGAACTACCAGGCCGCGGCCCAGGACTACGACAAAGTCTTGCAGCAGTTTCCCAGCGGCAACAAGGCGGCGTCGGCGCAGCTGAAGAAGGGTTATTCCCTCATCGAATTAGGGGATAAGCAGGGCGGAGTGCGGGAACTCAATAGCCTGGTGCAGCGCTTCCCGCGCTCGCCGGAAGCTACCCAGGCTCGCGAACGGCTGCGCCGGCTGGGCGTGGTTCCGTCGACGCGAACCCGGCGTACGCCCCCGGCAGAGTAGGGCATCTTTCCTGCCCGCTCACTGACTGTTGAGTGCCGTTTTACGTGTGCGCCGGGAACGGCGCATGGCTTCCGTGCGCTGCCTCTTCGCGAGCTTGGCCTGGCGGCGCTGTTCTGCCCGCATCTGCGCCCGCTCCTGCTTCTCCCGCAACGTGAGCTGGCGGGCAGCGTGCGGTGGCATTTTGTGCGCCACTGCCTCGTGAGCCTTGCGCGACTTAGGCGCGTCGGAGCGCCCATTCTGCGCCACCGCTGCCACACTCAGCAGCAAGCACGCCACCCACAGCCGTCCGGCTAATTTCATGCACGCCCCCCTGACTTTCCCACCCTTGCACTGCATCGCCTGATTTTTCAAACCCCGGCCCGGTAAAAAGTTGCGGACCAGCTTCTCTGGAGCAACAATTGGGATAGCCCGCGACATCAGAGAGAGGGCACTTATGCCTACATCGACCAGGACGGTGGACATGGATAGCCACAAGGGAGCATTCGAGCCGGAAGATCCGAAGGAAAGAGGAAACACCTCCATGGCGGGGCAACTGCCCCATCGCGGGGAGGACCCTTTGCTTAAGTCGTCCGATAGCGACTTTCCCGAGCCCGGCGAGAACCCCGAGCACAGTGGCGAGCCGCAGCAGGCCAGCCTATTGGATCGTGATGAAGAAGAACCCATTGACGGCAGAAAAGTCACCGGAAAGAAAACCACTGGAAAAAGAAAACGGGGTTAAAAAGACCAGGGGTCAGGAATCGGTCTGACTCCTGATTCTGCCCTACCGCAGTTCTTCCATTACCTCTTCCAACACCTTGCGGCCGGGGCGCGTGACCTCCTGGGGCAAGGTGGCCAGCGGCTTGTCCGTCATGTTCACCAGCTCAATAAAGTTTGGCGCTTTGGTGTTCACGTAGAGGACGCCTGTGAGCACCTCGTTCTTGTCGTGCGCCTCCAGCAAACGGGTAATCGCCCCGATGCGGTTGGTGGGGTCGTAGTCCTCTTCCAGCTTGCGCAGGCGCAACTGGGAGCCATCGTGCATGGTGACGTCCACCGTGGTACCGGGGTTGTAATCCACGCTGATGTCCTCGAATGAGGGCACAAAGCTAACTTCATGCAGCGGCTCGTCGTGGTCTTTCATGTACTTGTAGGACTTAGTCGAGCCCTCATGGTCGTTGAAGGTTACGCAGGGTGAAATCACGTCGAGCATGACCGTGCCGCGGTGGGCGATTGCCGCCTTCATCATGGCCGAAAGCTGCTTCTTATCCCCGGAGAAGGAGCGGCCCACAAAAGTCGCGCCCAGTTGGATGGCCAGCACACAGGTATCAATAGCCGGCAGATCGTTGATGACGCCCGTCTTCAGCTTGGAACCAATGTCAGCAGTGGCGGAGAATTGGCCCTTGGTCAATCCATATACCCCATTGTCCTCAATGATGTAGATGATGGGCAGGTTCCGTCGCATCAGGTGAATGAACTGGCCCATGCCGATGGAGGCAGTGTCGCCGTCGCCGCTCACCCCCAAGGCCAGCAGGTTGCGGTTGGCCAGTACAGCTCCGGTGGCCACCGAGGGCATGCGCCCGTGCACGGCGTTAAAGCTGTGGGAGCGGTTCATGAAGTACGCCGGGCTTTTGGAGGAGCAGCCGATGCCGCTCAGCTTGGCGACGCGCTCGGGCTGCACGCCCATTTCGTACATCGCTTCCAAAATGCGCTCGGAGATGGCGTTATGGCCACAGCCGGCGCACAGCGTGGTCTTGCCGCCCTTGTAGTCAAGAACGCTCAGCCCGATGCGATTGGTCTTGGGCGCGGGTGTAGATGTGCTGGCCATTTACTTGCCCTCCATGGTCATAATCTCGTCGGTTACGGAGCGCGCATCCAGGGGCAGGCCGTGGATGTGCGCGATGCTGCGCAGGCGCGTAATGCGCTCGGGCGATACGTCCAGCTTGAGCAGCGACAGCAATTGCGCGTCCCGGTTCTGCTCGACCACGTAGACGCGCTCGTGCTTTTCGATGAATTCGTGCACCTCGCGGGTGAAGGGATAAGCCCGCACTCGCAGGTAGTCAAGTTCCAGGTTGTACTCGCCGCGGAGCTGGTCCCGGCTCTCGGTGATGGCCCAGTGCGAGGTGCCGTAGGCAATAAGGCCGATCTTCGACTTGCCGGTGTGCACTTCGGGGCGCGGCACGTAGGAGCGCGCAGTCTCGAATTTGCGGTTGATGCGCTCCATGTTGTGCTCGAAGTCGTCGGGACGTTCGCTGTACTGCGATTTTTCGTTGTGGCCGCTGCCACGCGCAAACCAGGCTGCCGCGGGATGCTCAGTGCCCGGCAGGGTGCGGTAAGGGATGCCGTCGCCATCCACATCCTTGTAGCGCTGGAAGCCGCCCAGCCGTTCCAGGTCTTCCTTGCTCAGAACCTTGCCGCGGGCGATGGGTTTCTCCGGATACTCGAATGGCTCTGACATCCAGTTGTTCATGCCCAGATCCAAGTCCGAGAGCACGAAAACCGGTGTCTGGAATTGCTCGGCCAGGTCGAAAGCCTCTCCGGCGAAGCTGAAGCACTCGTGCGGAGAGGAGGGGAACAGCAGAATGTGCTTGGTGTCGCCGTGAGAGAGGAAGGCCGTGGAGAGCACGTCGCCCTGCGAGGTACGGGTGGGCAGCCCGGTGGAGGGTCCCACGCGCTGAATATCCCAGATGACGGCAGGAACCTCGGTGTAATAGGCCAAGCCGGCAAATTCCGCCATGAGCGAGATACCCGGGCCGGCGGTGGCGGTCATGGCGCGCGCGCCCGCCCAGCCGGCGCCGATCACCATGCCGATGGCGGCCAGCTCGTCTTCGGCCTGCACGATGGCGAAGGTCGCCTTGCCGTCCGGGCCGATGCGGTACTGCTTCATGTAATCAATCAGGGTTTCCACAAGTGAAGATGAAGGCGTAATCGGATACCAGGTGACTACCGTGACCCCGGCAAACATGCAGCCCAAAGCAGACGCAGAGTTGCCGTCAATGATGATCTTGCCCCGGTTCTTGTCCAGGCGCTCGATGCGATAGGGGTCGTTCTTGGTGAGGCTGGCGACTGCGTAGTCATAGCCGGCGCGCGCCGCCGCCAGGTTCAGTTCCGCCGCCTTCACCTTGCGGGCAAACTGTTTGCGAATGGCCTTTTCCACTTCCGACATGTCCAGGTTCAGCAGGCGCGCCACCACGCCCACGTACACCATGTTCTTCACCAGTTTGCGCAGCTTGGCTTCTGGGCAAACGGTAGCCACCAGCTTGTCATAGGGCACCGAGTAGAAGATCAAGTCCTGGCGCAGACTGCGCAGGTTGAGGGGCTCGTCGTAGAGCACCACCGCGCCATCGGCCAGCGCCATGACGTCTTCCTGGGCGGTCTCCGGGTTCATCGCCACCAGGAAATCAATTTCCTTCTTGCGCGCGATATAGCCGTCCTTGTTGGCCCGGATGGTGTACCAGGTGGGCAGGCCGGCGATGTTGGAGGGAAACAGGTTTTTGCCGGATACCGGCACGCCCATCTGAAAAATGGTGCGCAGCAGCACCGTGTTGGAGCTCTGGGAACCGGAGCCGTTCACGGTGGCTACCTGGATGCTCATGTCGTTAACGACGGGCTTGCTGGAAGGTCGCCCGGCGTGCTGAATTGCTACATCAGTGGTGGCCATGGGGTCCTATCCTTCTGTCTATTACGGGACTGGAATGGGTCTGCCATTGCGGGGAAAGTATTTATTATACAAACCTTCCGGATGGCGGCAAAGCCGCGAGGGGCGGGGGAACAGGACTGGTAACGGCCCGAACGCTATTCTTCGCGGAAGAACTGCGCCATCTGGCGAAACTTATTGTATCGTGTAGCGACTAATTCCGAAGCGGGGATTTTTTTAAGCGGGCAGTAATTCTTCTGCAGGGCCGAATCGAGCAGCGCGGCGGCAGCATCATGGTCGCGGTGCGCTCCGCCTTCCGGCTCCGGCACCACTTCATCCACGCAGCCCAGCTCTCTCAGATCGGCGGCGGTAATGCGGAGCGCCTGGGCGGCCTGCTCTTTCTTGCCGGCATCCCGCCACATGATGGAAGCACAGCCCTCCGGTGAAATAACTGAATAGATAGAGTTTTCCATCATCAGCACCCGGTCAGCCACGGCGATGGCCAGCGCCCCGCCGCTGCCCCCTTCCCCGGTGATGGTGGTGACGACCGGCACTTGCAGGCGCGCCATCTCCCGTAGGTTGCGGGCGATGGCCTCCGCTTGCCCACGCTCCTCCGCTCCCAGGCCGGGGTAGGCGCCGGGCGTGTCCACAAAAGTGAAAATCGGCCGGCCGAATTTTTCCGCCATGTGCATGGCGCGCAGCGCCTTGCGATAACCCTCCGGGTTGGGCATGCCGAAGTTGCGGTACACCTTCTGCTTGGTGTCGCGCGCCTTCTGATGTCCCAGCACCAGCACCTCGTCGCCGTGGAAGCGGGCCATGCCGCAGACGATGGCTGGATCGTCCCCAAACGCGCGGTCGCCGTGCAGTTCGCTCCAGTCGGTGAAGATCCGTTCCACATAGTCCAGCAGATACGGCCGCTGCGGATGCCGCGCCAGCTCGGTCTTTTCCCAGGCGTTCAGATGGGCGTAAATCTGCTGCCGTAAGGCGTTGACGCGCTCGTGCAGCTGCTGCAGCTTGCGGTGGGCTTCCTGGTTCTCGCCGGCCAGGGATTCAAGCTGCTCGATCTGCTGCTCGATGCGTTCCAGCTCGTGTTGTGCCTTGATTGCCGATTCCATCTTGGTCTGGTGGCCGTCGCGCGACGCCTCCCACAACGATTCCACCATGGAGAGCAGGAATTCAGAAACGGCAAACACGCCGTCGCCGCTCTCCCGCGCCCGGGCCGTGCCCGTGCCGGCTAGGCCGGCGCCGTGTTTCGTCGTGGCTGCCACTCGCTTCAATCAATTATCCGCACGCTGCCACGGCCGCAGAGCTCCTCCACGCGGTCAATGAAGCTGCGGTCTGGTTGGACATTATAGCCTTCGGCTTCCATCACCACCATGAAGTCGCCCTGGCGTTCCACGTCGAACAGCACCTTGGCGCCGCCTTTGCGCTGCGTGCACAAAGCGAACAGCTCGTCCACGGTGACCTCGGTGGCGGTTTCCAGCGGAATGCGAATGCGCAGGTGATTGGCCAGCTTGGGGCGGGCCTCTTCCAAGGGAATGATGTCGCTCACCGTCAGTTTCGGGCTGGCACCTTCCTCTACTCGCACTCCGCAGCGCACCAGCACCGCCACTTCCAGCTTCAGCCGCTCTCCCAGGCGCTTATAAGCGTCAGGAAACACCAGCATATCGAGCGAGCCGGTCATGTCTTCCAGCGTGGCCTGGGCGTAGAGGTCGCCGCGCTTGGACTTGAGCACACGCACATTGGCGATGATGCCGCCGATGCAGAGCTCTTCGTCTTTGCCGGTGGAGTATTTCATCTGCCCGATTTCTTCCGCAGTGCGCGCGTTCAGGTCGCTCAGCTTGTCCCGGTATTTCTCTAGCGGATGGCCGGTGATGAAGAAGCCGAGGATTTCCTTCTCCGCTGCCAGCCGCTGGTGCTCGTCCCAGTCCGGCACCTCCGGGAGATGGTCATTGTGGGCGTGCTCGTGCTCCTGCTGGAACACGCCAAACAGCCCGTGCTGGCCCGATTCGGCGTCGCGTTGTGCCTTGGCCGCGCGCTCCATGGCCTTGTCCAGCACCTCCATAAGCTGCGCCCGGCGTCCCAGCGAATCCATGGCCCCGCTCTTGATCAGCGATTCCAGGACCCGCTTGTTGAGCAGCCGCAGGTCCACCTTTTCGCAGAACTGATAAATGCTCTGAAAGCGGCCCAGCTCTTTGCGCGCCATCACAATGGATTCGATGGCATTGTGGCCCACGTTCTTCACCGCCGCCAAACCAAAGCGGATCGCCGCCCCATGGGGCGTGAAGTTGGCATCGCTGACGTTGATGTCCGGCGCTTCCACCGCGATGCCCATTTCCCGGCATTCGTTGATGTACTTCACCACCTCGTCGGTGTTGCCGGTCACCGAGGTGAGCAGCGCCGCCATGAACTCCACGGGATAGTGAGTCTTGAGGTAGGCAGTGTGATACGCCAACAGGGCATAGGCGGCGGAGTGCGACTTGTTGAAGCCATAGCCGGCAAACTGCTCCATCAGGTCGAAAATCTTCTCGATCTTTCTCGGCGGAAAGCCGCGCTGGGTGGCGCCTTCCACGAAGCGCTCGCGCTGCTTGGCCATTTCCTCTGGCTTCTTTTTGCCCATGGCGCGGCGCAGAAGATCGGCTTCGCCCAGGGAGTAGCCCGCCAGCCGGTTGGCGATCTGCATCACCTGTTCCTGGTAAACGATGACGCCCAGCGTCTCCTTCAGGTTCTCTTCCAGCTCCGGCAGCTCATATTCGATTTTCTTGCGTCCATGCTTGCGGTCAATAAAGTCGTCAATCATGCCGCCCTGGATGGGGCCGGGGCGGTAGAGCGCGTTCAGGGCGGTCAGGTCCTGGATGGAATTGGGCTGGTACCGGCGCAGCACGTCCCGCATGCCGTGCGATTCAAACTGGAAAACGCCTGAGGTCAGCCCCCTGTGAAATACCTTCTCGTAGGTTTCGTTGTCCTCCAGAGGGATATCGTCCAGCGTCATCTGCTGACCACGCGTCTGCGCGATCAGCTTGAGCGCGTCGTCGAGAATGGTGAGCGTGGTTAGCCCAAGAAAGTCCATCTTCAACAGGCCCAGCTTCTCGATGGCGGTCATGTCGAAGGCGGTGACGATTTCGTCGTTCTTGGTCCTGTGCAGCGGGACCAGCTCGATCAGAGGCCGCGGCGAGATCACCACGCCGGCGGCGTGCACGCCCGAATTGCGCACCAGGCCCTCGAGCTTTTTCGCGGTGTCAATCAACTGCCTGACTTGGCTCTCGTTTTCGTATGCCGTTTTGAGGGGCGGCGAGTCGTCCAACGCCCGATCAATCGTGATGTTGAGCGTGGTGGGCACCATCTTGGCGATGCGGTCCACCTCGGCATAGGGAATCTCCATGGCCCGGCCCACGTCCTTGATGGCCGCCTTGGCCGCCATGGTACCGAAGGTGATGATCTGGGCTACGTTCTCGCGCCCATATTTCTGCGTGACGTAGTTGATGACCTCGCCCCGCCGGTTCATGCAGAAATCAATGTCAATATCGGGCATGGAGACGCGCTCCGGGTTGAGGAAGCGCTCAAAGAGCAGGTCGTGCTGCAGCGGGTCAATGTCGGTGATGCCCATGGCGTAGGACACCAGCGAGCCCGCCGCCGAGCCACGGCCCGGCCCCACGGGAATGTCGTTCTCCTTGGCATAGCGGATAAAGTCCCAGACAATCAGAAAATAACCGGCAAACTTCATCTGCTGGATGATGGTGATTTCGCGCGAGAGTCGCTGCTCATATTCGCTGAGCGGATGCTTCAGCCGGCCCTGGGCTTCCTGCGCACGCAACGATTCCGCCCGGCGGGTGAAGCCCTGGCGCGCAATCTTTTCGAAGTAGGTGTCGAGGGTCTCGCTTTGCGGCACATCGAAGTGCGGGAAGGGATGGCTAATCTTTTCCAGGCGCAGGTTGCAGCGCTCGGCGATGGCCACAGTCTGCGAGAGCACATCCGGCGCATCCTTGAACACCCGGTACATCTCGTCGTAGCTCTTCACATAGAACTGGGTGCCCTGGAACTTCATCCGGTTGGTGTCCTGGATGGACTTCCCGGTCTGGATGCAAACCATCACGTCCTGCGCATGCGCGTCTTCCTCACACAGGTAGTGGCTGTCGTTGGTCGCCACCACCGGCACGCCCAGTTCCTGGCCCAGGCGGAACAGGTCCTTATGGATGCGGCGTTCCATCTCCAGGCCCTGGTCCTGGATTTCGATGAAGAAGTTCCGCGGGCCGAAGATGTCGCGGAAGAATGCGGCGGCCTTTTTGGCCTGGTCGTACTTGCCTTCGGTCAGGCGCTCGCAAACTTCCCCCTTCAGGCAGCCGGAAAGGCAGATGAGCCCCTGCGCGTGCTCGGCCAGGAAGTCCTTGCTGATGCGTGGCTTATAGTAGAAACCATGAAGCGATGCTTCCGAGGTGATCTTAGCCAGGTTGCGGTAGCCTTCCTCGTTTTCGGCCAAGAGCAGCAGGTGGTTGTAGGTATCGCCGTCGGGAGGCGTGCGGTCGGTGCGGTGGTCGTCTTTTTTGCAGACGTAGACTTCGCAACCGACGATGGGCTTGACCCCGTGCTTGGTGGCGGCATTGAAGAAATCCACCGCTCCGAAAATGTTGCCATGGTCGGTCATGGCCACGGCCGGCATGCCCAGGGAATGCACCCGGTCCACGAGCTTGTGCACGTCGCAGGCGCCGTCCAGCAGCGAATAATCGGTGTGCAGGTGAAGATGGATGAACTGTTCGGCCATGCCCTCTGGAAGCTGCGAATGGGATTCGTTCCTTCTATTCTACTCAGCCCGGCGGCCTGCCTGCGACACCCAAATATCCACAGTTTGTGCGATTTACGCCAGGCCGCCA
>DATFDP010000138.1:0-9243 GCA_035252015.1 Terriglobales bacterium | reverse complement strand
CCACGTCTACAAACACCAGCGGCACCTTGCGGAAGCGCAAATTCTCGAGCAGGCTTTCTTCCATGCCGAAAGTCATGACCGCCACCCCGTCCACCCGGCGCTCAATCATGCGGCGCACCGCCAGTTCCATTCGTTTCGGATTGTGAACGGTGGAGGTAAGCAGAATCTCGTAATTGTGCTGCACTGCCAGGTCTTCAAAGACCTGCACGATTTCCGGAAAGAACGGATTGGTGATTTCGGAAACAATCAGGCCGAAGATGCGGCTGCGCCCGGAAACCAGCGCCCGCGCCTGGGTGTTGGGATAGTATCCCAGCTCATCAATAACCTTCCAAACGCGCTTGACCAGTTGGGGATCAACCGTGGGGACGTGGTTAATGGTGCGCGACACGGTGGCGGTTGACACTTTGGCGCGCCGGGCAATTTCACGTATGTCCATTGGCTTTCGATGGGCACTGCCTTGCGGCAGCGCTAGCATACTACAAACAATCTATGCATCCTCAGGGCGCATCAGTCGGCGTTCGCGGGCACGGCTGCCTTGCCTGCCGCCTCGGCAACCCGCATCAGCTCCGGCAGCACGCGCGAGAACGAGCTGCGGCCTGGGTCACCCAAGGCGAAATACAAGTCGCGGAACAGGGGATAGAGTTTGGCGTATACCTGCTGCGCGTCAGAGTCGGGGGCAAAAGTGCGGTGCGGCGGGCAAACTTTGGCTTGTGCTTCCTCTACGGTTTTGAAGGTACCGGCAGCCAGAAAGGCGAAAATGGCCGAACCCAGCCCCACCACGTTGCCGCTGGGCACCAGCACCGGCCGCCCCAGGACATTGGCGTAAACCTGGTTTAAAACCGCGTTCTTCAGGGGAATTCCGCCGGCGTTGATTACGTGCTTGATTTGCACCCCGTGCTCCGCCATGCGGTCCAGGATGACCCGGGTATGAAACGCAGTGCCCTCGATGGCGGCAAACAGTTCGTCCTGCGCCGTGCTCTGCAGGTTCCACCCCAGGGTAATGCCGCGCAGGTTCGGATTGACCAGGACAGTCCGGTCACCGTTGTCCCAAGTCATGCGTAACAATCCGGTCTGGCCGGCGTGGTAGCTTTCCAGACCCCGAGTGAGCTTGCTTACGTCGGTGCCGGCGCGGGCGGCAATGGCGCTGAATATGTCGCCGACGGCAGAGAGCCCAGCTTCAATTCCCGTGCGCCGCGGGTGTACGCTGCCGTGCACTACCCCACAGACGCCGGGAACCAGGTTGGGCGATTGGGTGATGCCAATGACGCACGTGGAAGTGCCAATCACATTGACGATGTCATCGGTCTGGCAGCCGGCGCCAATGGCGTCCCAGTGCGCGTCGAAGGCGCCCACCGGAATCGGAATTCCCGGTCGCAGACCCAGCTTTTCCGCCCAGAAGGGGGTCAGTTGGCCGGCGATCTGGTCGGAGGTGGCGTACTCGCCCTCAAGTTTTTCCCGGATGCCGGCAAGCAGGGGATCAACTCCAGTAAGAAACTCCTGTGGCGGCAGTCCGCCGAGTGTGGAGTTCCACAACCACTTGTGGCCCATAGCGCATACGCTGCGCTTCACCCGCTTGGGATCGGTAATGCCGCTGAGCGTGGCTGCAACCATATCGCAGTGTTCCAATGCGGAAAAAAGTTCGGCGCGCTTGGAGGGATTGTGGCGTAGCCAGTGCAGCAGCTTGGAGAAGCCCCATTCCGAAGAATAGACGCCTCCGCACCACTCGATGGCGGGCAGGTGGTTGCGGCGCGCTGCCTCAGTAATTTCCGCGGCCTCGCCTTTGGCTCGATGGTCGCACCACAAATAGTATTCGCCCAGCGGCTTCAGGCCCTGGCCCACCGGCAGGACGGAGGAGCCAGTGGTGTCCAGAGCGATGGCCTTAACCTGCTCGCCGGGAATGCCGGCCTTTTTCACAGCGGCGCGCGTGGCTTCTGCCAGGGCGCGCATGTGGTCTTCGTGTGACTGGGTGGCGTATTCCGGATCGCCGCGCTGGCGATGCAGCGGGTACTCGGCGATGGCCGAATCCAGCAGGCCGCGCTCGCTGTCCACCAGCGAAACGCGCACGCTCAGCGTGCCGAAGTCCACGCCCGCCACAACCGCCATCAGCACCCTCCATCCGGCCGGTTGTGCCAATACATCTGCCAGCCCAGGTAGCGCGTTGCCGCCTCCTGAATGGACGCATTCACTGTGGAGAGATTGGCGGCCACGTGGTGCTCAAAACCATTGGCACAAATATAGTGCAGCAGTTGCTGCATGCGCGGAATGTGCACCACGCCGGCACCGCCGAAGGTGTTCAACGGATCGTCGGTAAAGCGCCCTTCACCTGCGTAGCCGCGAATCACTCCGTCGGTGTCGTCGGTGGAGAAGCGGGCAAATGTCATAGGACTGGGCCGCACTCGACCCACGCAGGTGCCGAAAGTATTGTCCTTGCCTACCGTGCCGGCGATGATTTCCTGGAAATCCATCCTTACGTCGGCAAAAAAGTGCTTGGGCAGATTGGAGCAATGGAAGCACACCGCTTTATCGGGGTCTGAGCCGTAATTGTTGTTCCAGTCCAGCAGGGCGGAAGGGCTGGAGGAAGCCAGTTGCAACACGTGCATGCCCAGCACCCCGCAAATGTCCACTTCGCAGGCGCTCGACATCAGTTCGTTACTCATCATGCTCATCACTGTGCAGGGAACCACGCCGAGGTTTTCTTCGATCGAGGTCCAGCACTGCACGGCGCTGATCTGCAAATCGGCAGCCTTCATCCACTGGTCAATTACCGTGCCCAGCTTGGCCATTTTGAGCAGCGCGGGAGCGGGTACGCCGGACGTGGTGACGTACTTCTGAATAGTGGCCAGCTTGGCCTGCACGCCATCGTCATTGTCTTTCATCCGCTGGATGCGGCCGAGCACTTCAGAAAGGTCGAGAGTCTCCACCGAAATGCCGTTCGCTTCCAGCACCTTCTCGCTGTAGCGGACAGTGTTGAAGGCTGCCGGACGGGCGCCGATGCTGCCGATGCGCAGGTTTTTCAATCCGTTCACCACACGGCAGACCGCGGCAAACCACTCCAGGTCTCTGCGGAATTCGTCGGAGTCGGGGCTGACGGTATGCAGCGCGGTCAGGGAGTAGGGAATGCCGTACTGGCGCAGGTTGTTGCAGACCGACATCTTGCCGCAGAAGCTGTCCCGCCGGAAGGCGATGGTCATCTTGGCGGGTGTATCGGGCGTGGCTTGAATAAGCACGGGAATCTGCAGCCGGGAAAGGCGGAGCGTGTCGGCCACGGCGCGCTCGTCGCCAAAGTTGGGGAGGGTGACAATGATGCCGTCCAGGCGCTCGCTATTCGACCGAAACAGCGCGGCGCAGCGCTTGGCTTCCTCGTGGGTTTCCACAGCGCCGTACTTGCTTTGCTGCGTATCCAGGACAACAGCGTCCATCCCGGCCTGGCTTAGCGCATTGATCATCTCCTCGCGGCCCGACTTAGCCAGGTGGTCGGGGAAAAATCCCCGGTTACCGACGATCACCCCCATGGTCAGCTTCTTATGAGTGCTTGGCATGTGTCTCCTCCCTAGGTGCGCCAGCGCCGTCTTCCTTTTGCCCCCGGCCCGGAGCGAAATGGTAGGAATAAAAGATGCCTAGGAGAAAGAGCAGCCCTCCCCACCAGATGCTGGCGTGCAGGTCGTAAAGAACAACCCGATATTGCGGCGGATGCGCCAGTTCGTACAATCCGGCAGCAAGGATTAACCCGCCAGTCACCACCAGGCAGAGGCCGATAAAGAACCAGATCGAGATGGAACGCCCGGAAAACATCGCATTTACCAGACCATAATGTTAAAAAACACGAACACCAGCCCCACCACCACTGCCAGGAAAGCGGGGCGCTTGTAGAAAGCCACCTGCGCCTCCGCGGGCAGGGGAGTCACGCCGTATACCAGCCCAGTGAGTTCCGCGGACGAGCGCGGCTTAGTCAGATAACTCACAATTACTGTCACCGCCACGCAGACAACCCACGACCATAGGGCACGGTACATGTCTTCCGCCATAAAACGGGCGTGGGGTGAAAGGGCCACGTAGCGCAACGCGTGGGGATCCCATTTCACCCAAGCCCACATCCCCATCGAAGATAAGGTACCGATCAGCAGCCCCCAGAAGCCGCCTGCGGAAGTGGTGCGCTTCCATAGCATACCCAGAAGGACCGTTCCAAAAAGAGGAGCGATGAAAGTGGCGAACAGGGCCTGAACGTAATCCATAATGCTCGCAAACTGCATCACCAGGTATGCCGTTCCCACGCTGATCAGCACGCCCAGTACTGTGGTCCAGCGCCCCATGTTCACGTAGTGGCGGTCGCTGGCGCTCTTGTGAATCAGCGCCCGGTAGATGTCGTAGGTCCAGACGGTGGTGAAGGCGCTGACGTTGCCTGCCATTCCGGACATGAAGCCGGCAATCAGGGCGGTTATACCCAAGCCCAGCAGGCCGGGCCCGCAATAGCGCGCCAGCATCAGGGGCAACACTTCATTGTAGCTGTGTCCGCCCTGGGCAATGGCCGCGGTTTCGCCGGTCAGCTTCACCGGCAGCACCGCCAGCGCCAACAGGCCGGGGAGGATGACGATGAACGGCACCAGCATCTTGAAAGCAGCGCCGATGATCGGAGCCATCTTGGCGGCGCGCAGGTCCTTGGCTGCCAGTACCCGCTGCACGACCAGGAAGTCAGTGGTCCAGTAGCCAAAGGAAATCACCCAGCCCAGCCCGAAGACAATGCCGGTCCAGTGAATTCCCATCGGATTCTTGCTGAAGGAGCCGAGTGTGGACCACAAGTGCGTGTATTCGGCCGAGGCGTTGTGAGCGATTCGTGCCTGCAGCGCGGTCCAGCCACCAGCGTCAATCAGCCCCAGGATGGGAATGAGCAGGGAGCCGGCCCAGATGAGCACGAACTGCAGCACTTCATTGAAGATGGCCGAGCGTAGTCCGCCTAGCGCCACATAGATCGCTACCGTCAGCGAAGAAACCCAGATGCTGAAGTTGATGTTCCACCCCAGCACCACCTTCATCACCAGCGCCATGGAATACATATTGATGCCGCTCATCAGCACGGTCATAAAGGCGAAGCAAATCGCCGCCAGCGCCCGGCTGGATTCGCCATATCGCAGCTTCAGGTACCCAGGCACCGAATGGGTCTTGGAAATGTAATAGAACGGCATCATGACCAAGCCGAGGAAGAGCATGGCTGGGATAGCGCCGATCCAATACCAATGGGTGGCCAGAATGCCGTACTGGTAGGCTGCTGCTGCCCAACCCATCAGTTCCAACGAGCCCAAGTTGGCAGACAGGAAGCTAAGGCCGGCAATCCAGGCCGTCATTTCCCGACCGGCCATGAAGAAGTCCTCGCCGCTTTGCGAACGGCCCTTGAGGTAAAGGCCGATGGCCAGCACCAGGGCAAAGTAGAAAACTATGATGACCAGGTCCACCGGTGACAGGTGCACCAGAGTGCTGGCGGCGTACAAGGATGTAACGGGCATCAGACTGCCTTCCCGGGCTGTGTGCGATACCTGCTGATGGTAGTGGCCTCAAGCATAGCAGCGGATGCGAGCCCTAATGGCAGTGGAGAAAAGTGGTGCGCCCCCCGGGAGGGCGGCAGAACAAGTTGCAAATGTGGCAGCGGCATGGGCGGTAGCCGGCGCGGAGCAGGGCTAGTAAAGTAAGCGTTTACCAGACAACCCAAGCTAAGGGACAGCCCGGGCTTTGTCAACCGTCTTTTGCGCTCCCGGCCCTCACAGCACCCACTGGAGGACGGCATAGGACCGCGCCGGGACTTGGAAGCGAGTGCGCCCCGCGGTGGTGGAAGGCTTGGTGAAATCCTGGGGCGCCACTTTTCGTGGGGTCACAAAGCTGTTGGAGGCTTTCAGGTCGTCGCCGGTCAGCATCTGGGCCTCGAGCACCCGCCCCGGTGCCTTGTCCTCCCAGATCACTTCCACATCATGCGGTTGCGTCAGGTCCCGATTCAGCACAAACATCGCCAGCTTGCCCTCCTCAGCGCTAAGGGTTGCTGCGGCATCGAGGTAGCCGACCTGCCCCATGCCTGATACCTCGTAGGTTGGCGACTGTACCAGGAGGTTCAGCACCGAGCCACGGGCGAAGCGCAGTCCCCAGCTGTAGGGGTAGTAAATGGTCTGCCGGAACAAGCCGTTTTCGTTGGTCATGATGGGCGCGATCACGTTGACCAGTTGGGCCAGGCAGGCGATGCGCACGCGCTCGGAGTTGCGCAGCAGCGAATTGACCAGTCCTCCCACCAGCAGGGCGTCCTCCAGGTTGTAAACCTCTTCGAGCAGATGCGGGGCCTCCTGGCGGTGCCCATTGCCGTCCATGGCGCGGTACCACACGTTCCATTCGTCAAAGGAGAGCCACAGCTTTTTGGGCGAGTGCTTGCGCGCCTGCACCACGTCGCAAACATCGGCAACCTGGGTAATCTGACGCTCGAAATCTAGATTCAGCGCCAGGAACTTAGAAGAATCGCCGCCGGTCTCACGGTTATTGTTGAAATACCGGTGCAGGGAAATGGCGTCTACGTAATCAAAGCACTCTTCCAGGACCTCACGGTCCCACTCCAAATATGTGGGCATAAGCGGACCGCTGGAGCCGCATGCCACCAGCTTGAGCGAAGGATCCACATAGCGCATCTGGCGGGCGGCGTCGGCGGCCTTCATGCCATACTCGCGGGCCGACACGTGCCCGATCTGCCATGGACCGTCCATTTCATTGCCCAGGCACCAGTGCTGCACATTCCAAGGCTGTGCCACGCTATGCTGGCGGCGCAGGTCGCTCCAGCGCGTGCCCTTCTCCACGTTGCAGTATTCCACCAGCGCCGCGGCCTGCTCCGGCGTGCCCGTGCCCAGGTTCAGGCCCATCAGCGGCTGCGTGTTCGTGGCTTTGCACCAGGCGAGAAATTCGTTGGTGCCAAACTGGTTGGAATCCACCGTGTTCCACGCCTTATCCAGCACCTTGGGGCGGTCCTGCTTGGGCCCGACTCCGTCCAGCCAGTTGTACCCGGAAACGAAGTTGCCTCCGGGATAGCGCACGATAGGAACGCCGAGCTGGCGGATCTCGTTGAGCACATCGGTGCGAAAGCCGTTAGCGTCGGAGAGCCGCGAGCCGGGCTCATAAATGCCTTCATAAACGGCGCGGCCCAAGTGTTCCAGGAAGGAGCCGAACAGGTTGCGGTCCAGCGGCACGCTCACCCTGCGGCTATCGGCAAAAATTTGTGCAGGCTGGTTGGCGGAAACCCCCTTCGTCTGCGCCCAGAGCCAGCGAGGGGAGACCAAATGCGCGGCGCAGGCAGCGCCGGCATTCAGGGATTGACGCAGAAAGCTTCGCCTGCTGTGGGAATACATGCGGGCTGTTTCCTCTCCCCCGCCCCCCGCCGTAAGATCATCCGGCCGAAAACGATTACCCAGGCAGCCACCAGGCAAAAGGCGGTAAATTTGAGCCCGCCATTGTACGAGCCTGCCGGCCAGAGAAAAAAGTAAAAATTTGTAAGTAAACGCTTGCCGAGAAATTCACGGCTGTAGGCTGGCGGTTCTTCCTGAAATCTCCCCACGGTAAGCATTGTTCGAACAATGCGCCGGAAACTTCTCCGCCGCTGCTATTTGAACGCACAACGCCACACCCTCCGCCGCCTGGGTCACTTCGGTCAACTTGGGAAACGTTGGCGCGATGCGTATGGTACGGTCCTCGGGATCTTCGCCGTGCGGATGCGTAGCACCGGCGGGCGTCAACTCTATCCCCGCCTCCTTAGCGAGTGTCACCACGCGCCGGGCGCAACCCCTGGGAACATCAAGGCTGATGAAGTAACCGCCCTTGGGCCGCGTCCAGGACACCTCCGGCAAATGGGCCAGTTCCCGGCCGAACACATCAAGAACGGCCTGGAACTTGGGCGCAACCAACGCCCGATGCTTTTCCATCAACCGCAGAATTCCCGCTTCATTTTTCAGAAAAAAGACATGCCGGAGCTGGTTCAGTTTGTCCGGGCCAATGGTGCGCGGCGTAAACCTTGCCAGCAGCCACTTCACGTTCTGCGGCGAGGCGGCGAACAGACCCAGCCCCGCTCCGGCCATGGTGATTTTTGAGGTAGAGGCAAAGACCAGCGGCCGGTTGCCATGTCCATAGCGCGTGCACAACTCGAGAATGTTGGCGATCTCAATGCGCTCCGGCGTTAAATGGTGCACCGCGTAGGCATTGTCCCAGAAGAGCCGAAAATCAGCGGCGGCCGTCTTCATGGCCGCCAGCCGCTCAATGACCTCGTCAGAATAGACCGTGCCCGTGGGGTTGCTGTACTTGGGCACGCACCACATTCCCTTGATAGCCGGGTCCTGCGCCACCAGTCGCTCGGCTTCATTCATGTCCGGGCCGTCTTCCCGCAGGGCAATCGGAATCATGCGGATGCCGTAATCGGCGCAGATCCTGAAGTGCCGGTCATAGCCGGGAACGGGACAGAGGAAGGCAATTTCCTCCTGCCGTGACCATGGAACCGAGCTATCGCAGTTTCCCTTAAGCAGCGAATAGACCACTGTGTCGTGCATCAGAGCAAGGCTGGAGTTGTTGGCCACCACCACCTGCTCTGGCGGCCCGCCGAGCATTCCGGAAAATAATCGGCGGGCTTCGGCCAATCCCTGCAGACCGCCGTAGTTGCGGCAGTCAGTGGAGCCTTCGGCTAGCCAACTCGCGGATCCCGGCAGCGACAGCAATTCCGCGCTCAACTCAAGTTGGGCGGGCGAAGGCTTGCCTCTCGTCAGGTCAAGTTTGAGTCCCTTGGCCTGGAATGCGTGGTAGGCCTTCTGCAACGCTTGTCGGGCGGACAGGGAGTCACCCTGAACTGTCTCTTGCACGTTGACCTTCCTGTTGTGGAATTCGCTTTTAAACGAAGGATACTGCAACGATGATGCCTCAGCGCACCGCCTTTCGCAACACTTAGATCAGAAGATTTTCGGCATACCACCTTGCGTTTGAGGCGGAAAGTGCGTACTAGGGCTGACTTCAGTCATGCCGATGCTAGCGCTTTAGAGACCTGCCTTCAGGCGCTGCGGCTAACACGGCGGCTTTATAGCCGCCCGGCTATCTCTCCAGGGTTGTTGGGGGTCAACATATCGTAAGACGATAGACATCTCCGGCGCCAGGACTTGCAAACAGCCGGTCTGGATGTGGTATAGATAATAAATAAATTCTTTCCTGCTGAGGCGGAGCGCAGGGCCATATCGTGACTGCTGCGTC
>DATFDP010000137.1:0-12005 GCA_035252015.1 Terriglobales bacterium | reverse complement strand
GAAGTCCACAGAATTATCAATCACCGATTCCAGGATCTTGTTGTGCTCAGAGCGTTGCACGCTCACCGCCACACGGGGGTATTGCTTTTTGAATTCAGCGAATACTTCCGGCAGGATGTGCAGGCAGGTACCCTCATTGGCCGCGACCACGATCTCGCCGCGCGGGACGCGCTCCATCTCCTGCACCGTCGTCAGAACCACGCGGCGGGCCTGCAGGGTCTCCTCCGCATAGCGCTGGAAAACCTTGCCGGCTGCGGTGAGCGCGACCTTGCCGCCGGAGCGGTCGAAGAGCTTGGCCCCAACCTCCTCCTCCAAAGCCCGAATCTGAGAGGAGATCGCAGGCTGGGTACGGAAACGCTTCTCCGCCGCACGCGAGAAGCTGGCGTGGCGGGCTACTTCTAAGAACGTTTCAAGTTGATCAAAGTCCATAAAACCAGTTGCCAGGGGTTAGTTGTCAGTGGCCAGTTAAATCAAGGCCAAAAGGCGACGGCTGACAATCGGCGGCTCTTAAAGTGGAACTTAGCAATTAGCAGGTAGCATTCAGGCAACGAATGGGTTATTGGCTTATAGCACACTCGTGGCTGGTAAATGCTAATCGCTTATAGCTAATTACTTGCTTAGATTTCCACCGCGTAAGTGATAGCAGGACAATGGTTTCACTCTCAATAAAATGCTTTTATCCCGACCATAAAAAGTATCAATTTCCTCCCCTCCGACAGGGGCACGTATGCTGAATGCATCCTGCTGCCTCAGGATTGTAGCAGCAGGTGCCTGCCCCAATTTCATGACAATTTTGCCGTTTGCCCACCGCGCTCATCCCGTATTTGCCGGAACCGGGCTATCCGCGCCCACAGCGGCGCAAAGGAGCTTTTTGCATGGCTGATCCCAAGACCATTATGGAATTTGTGAAGAAGAACGAGGTCAAGCTGCTTGACCTGCGTTTCACCGACCTGCCCGGCTTATGGCATCACGTTTCCTATCCCATTGACCAGCTTTCCGAAGACTCGTTTGAAGAGGGCTTCGGCATGGATGGTTCCTCCATCCGCGGCTGGGCGGCCATCCACGAAAGCGACATGCTGCTCATTCCCGACCCTGCCTGGTACATGCTCGACCCCTTCACCGAAGTCCCCACCCTGGTGATGGTGTGCGACGTGGTGGATCCGGTGACTAAGCAGCGCTACGACCGCGACCCGCGCTACATCGCCAAGAAGGCGGAAATGTACCTGGCCTCCACCGGCCTGGCCGACACTGCGTACTTTGGCGCCGAAGCCGAGTTCTTCATCTTCGACAACGTGCGCTTCGACCAGCGCGAGCAACACGGCTTCTACTTTATTGACGCTGAGGAAGGCCGCTGGAACTCCGGGCGAGTGGAAAACAATCTCGGATACCGCCCTCGTTACAAAGAAGGCTACTTCCCGGTGCCGCCCACCGATCACTACCAGGACCTGCGCACCGAGATGGCGCTCACCATGCAGAACGCCGGCCTGAGCGTGGAGTGCCACCACCACGAAGTGGCTACCGGCGGGCAGACGGAAATTGACCTGAAGTTCGATTCCCTGGTGCGCTCCGCCGATAACATGATGCTCTATAAATACATTGTGCGGAACGTGGCCAATCAATACGGCAAGACGGTGACCTTCATGCCCAAGCCGCTGTTTCAGGACAACGGCAGCGGCATGCACACCCACCAGTCGTTGTGGAAGAGCGGCAAGCCGCTGTTCTCCGGCGATGGCTATGCCGGGCTCTCGCAGTTGGCGCTATGGTACATCGGCGGGCTGATCAAGCACGGCCCGGCGCTTTCGGCCCTGATTGCTCCCACCACCAATTCTTATAAGCGCCTGGTGCCGGGGTTTGAAGCGCCGGTCAACCTGGCTTACTCGCGGCGTAATCGCTCAGCCGCGTGCCGCATCCCCATGTATTCGGCCTCGCCCAAGGCCAAGCGGGTGGAGTTCCGGCCGCCCGACCCGAGCTGCAACCCCTACATGGCCTTTGCCGCCATGATGATGGCCGGCCTGGATGGCGTGGAGAACAAGATGGATCCCGGCCAGCCGCTGGACAAGGACATCTACGACCTGGGTGCGGAGGAACTGGCTAAGGTTCCTTCGATGCCGGGCTCGCTGGAAGACGCTCTGGACGCGCTGGAGAAAGACCACCAGTTCCTGCTGAAGGGCGACGTCTTCACCGAAGGCTTGCTGGAAACTTACATCGAGTACAAGCGTGCGAAAGAAGTGGACGCGGTGCGTCTGCGGCCACATCCGTATGAATTTGCCTTGTACTACGATATTTAGAGGCGTCAACAGCTGACGGCCGATAGCGTTAGGCTTCGGCCAACACCATTAACCGTTGTTATCGCGGCCCGGCAGGAATGCCGGGCCAATTTTCTTTCTCCGGCCCCGCATATGTGTGGAAGCACCGGTCTTCAGTTCGGGAACGAGGTCGGCAACTGCTTGGGCTTTAACCCATGAACGCCATGCTGAGCAGAGCCAGGCGATTCACCTGCGAATCGCCTGTCGATGTCGAGTTCCAAGCAGTCTAGGGTGTTTAGGGTTTATCGCAAAACCGCGGGAACGGTTCGGCCGGAAGTCAAAGACTGGGTCCGCTTGTGTCTTCGTTCCCCTGTTTGTGAGTCACTATCAGACTGGGGCAAGTTTGTTGACTACTCCCACTCGCCACCGTTGCCCGGTTGCCGCAGAATGTTCCGCCGCCTCGATGACTTGCGACACCCGAAGTCCATCATGCAGATCTGGAGCGATGCGCTGGTTCCCGTTGGCAATGGCATTTGCAAATTTTGAAAAAGCCAGCTCATACGAGGTGTCTCGTCCTCCGCTCAGGGCATGCCTCACGCGCGACCATTCCTGGCCGAGAATGGCTGTAAACCGCTGGGTCAATTTACGCCCACCTCGAGAAACAACTTCCATCATTCCTGCAAGATGATCTACGGTGAGCCGGCCCAGCTCGCCATAGATTTCGAAACGGTTGCTGTCCGTGCCGCGCAGCGAGAAGAAGGAGTCCATACGTACGCCGTCTTCCAGCGTCATCTCCGTCCAGGCTGTATCCTGCTCGGAGCGCCACGAGGCGACTTGTGCCGATACCTCGCAGATGCGCTGACCCAGAACAAACTGCGCCAGATCAATATGGTGGCCGGCGAGATCGAGCAAGACGCCTCCACCTAACGAACGCTCTTTTCTCCACTCGTCAATCCACTCCCCTGCCGAGGTAAAACAGGAACGCACGGCGATCATCCGGCCCAGGGTGCCGGAGGCCACTATTTCGCGGGTTTTCACATAAAGGGCATGATGGCGATAGTTGAAGCCGGACATGCCGACCAGGCCTGTTCCCTCCCATGTCCGTACTATGGATTTTGCCTGTTCCAGATTCGCCGCCAATGGCTTTTCAACATACACATGTTTGCGCGCAGCCAATGCCGCCACGGCACACTCGGCGTGCAGCGCGGAAGGGGTGCAGATCAGCACCGCATCCACATCCGCGTCTCGGAGCAGCTCCTCCCAGTCGTCGAAAGCAGCCGCGCCGCCCGCCAACCGTGCGGCTTCAGCTCTACGGGCAGCCACTGGATCGGCAACCGCAACTACCTTGGCGCCGGGGACTCGCTGCAACGCGCCGAGATGAATGCGGCACACCACCTTGCCACAACCGATCACTCCCAACCTGACAATGCTCATCCTGGTCTCGTGTTGAATTGGCGCTGCGCTGTGCTCTAAGCCGGGGATGGCTCCTGCTTTATCTGCGAGCCCGCAATCCTCTCCCAGAGGTATCCGGCGGCTACCGCCATTTGGGTACAGGCCAGCAGCGCGACCGTGGCCGCTGTACTGGCAAATGGGTGGGCTAGTCCGTGGCGGATCAGGCGCACGTAGAAGCTGCCGTCACTCCGAAACTGCCCCCAGCCCAGATGTTCTCGCCGTAGGTGGAAGCGCCGGGCCCCACGGCCATAGTTGAAGTGTTGGTTCAATAAACCCTGCAGGCTCAGATTGTGCCGATGATAGATCACAACGTCCGGCGCATACGCCATGCCGTATCCGTGATGCGTCCAGCGGTCACAAAACTCGCGATCTTCGGATACTTCAAACGCTGGGTTGAATCCGCCGATCTTGCGAAACAGTTCTGCCGGAACCGCAAGGTTGTTGGTAGCGAAAAACTGCGGGAATTGCCTGGCCTCCGGCTGCCAGCTATACACCACATCAATCACCGCCTGGCTGGCGGCTGAGTAGGGGTTGGCATCAAGCCCATTGACCGTCCGTCCTCCACACAGCAGATCAGGTGCCTGCGCAAAACGTTCCTGCAAGCGCGTCAGCCACTGACTGGAGGGGGTACAGTCGTCGTCGGTGAAGGCCAGGTAGCGGCCAAGGGCGTGTTCAACCCCTGTGTTGCGCGCCGCAGCCGGGCCGCCTCGCTCGCGGCGGAGCAAGCGCAAATTCAGCCGCCTACGAAAGGAATCGTAAATTTCCTGCAAGGATGCGGTGCCACCATCATCCACGACAATGACTTCAAAGCGCTGGCGAGGATAATCCATTTCGGCCATGGCGCGCAGGCACGCCGCCAGCTGCTTGGGCCGGTTGTGAGTGGGAACAATGATCGAAAAAAGAAACGCGCTGTCACGCATAACTTTTAGAGGCCCAAGCGGCGGCGTCAGCCTTCTGCACATGCCGCACGCGTTTAAACTCAAAATAGGTAAAGCGATGAGCAGCCAAGGTCCTGCCCAGCGCGTAGCCCAGCATCTGCCCCAAACCATCCAGCCCCAGGCCGAAGGCAAGAATGGGAAGAAGGTTGCGTCTCCTCTTCAGGTTGTCCGTCAAGCTCATGATGCGGTGCAAGCGAACGAAAGGGATAAGTGGAGCGGCTAGGGCAAAGAAGAGCCGGCGCGAGAGCGGCCAGTGTTCGTTGTGGGCACGGAAGGCGGCAAACACGAGCCCAGCCTGAAACTGCGTGATGGTCCAGGATGAGAACCGGCTGAAATTCATGTGTGAGGTTCGCGCTTCGGTTTCCAGGTAAAGACGGTGCCCCTTGCGGCGCAGATCCCAATGCAGCACGCTTTCTGCTTCCAGCATGTCGTCAAGGTCGGTCCCGTACTCCAGCAGCAGTGCACGTTTATAAGAACTGTTATGCCCGGGGAGATGCTCCACCTCGCCTGATCCGACGGGAGGTCCCCACTGTCCGTAGGCAATTAAATAATCGGCCCGGGCAACCTTAGTGCCTGGGTTGGCGTTGCACACTTGTGGGCCAACAGCGGCCCAAGCTTGCTGGTGGGCCAGGACCAGCTTTTCCGCCCAGTCCGGGCGCGGAAAGCAATGATCTTCGCCAAAGACCACGATAGGTGCGGTAGCTCGCCGTACCCCAGCCGCATAAGAGGTACCAATGCAGCAAATCTTGCCCAGGAAGACGATTTGCACTCCGGCAAACACCTGCAGCTCATCCCGCTTTAGACCGAGGCTTTCGGCATCTGCCGCGACGATGACAATTTCGATGCGCTCCCGAATGGTCTGCGCCCGCAGAACGCGGATGGTGGTGGCCAAATTCTTATAAGAATCAGGGGTTATCAGGATCACCGAAATCAAGGGCGAGTTGGACGCGTTCGAGTCGGATTTCATCATTTGTGCAAGCCGCTACTGGGCAGCCCACGAGCAGGATTTCGACGGAGCACGTAAAGGGCCAAGGACACCGCTGCCTGAACATCGCTGGCGCAGAGAATCCCACCACCGTGCAAGTCCACCCTGGACATTGACCTGCAAAAAGCAGGCGGACCTTGTCGTGTACGCTGAGGAAGGTTCGATACAAAATCGGCAAAGATGCTCTTCCACCGCAGGAGAAAATCTTTGCACATCAGACACGCCAATTCCCCATCATCCAGGTGGCATGGCGGTTCACTAATAGCACCTTCGTGCCACCTCCCCCGGAACTGCGAGTCAGCAGCAATCAGTACGAATTGATCTTGGGAATGCACCTAGGCTTCAGTACTGCGCTCACATGCCTTTGCAGGGAGTGCTCGTTTACGCGACCGACCGCACCAGCATCTCCGGGTCATCTGAGACAATTCCGTCCACTCCCCATTCCACCAGGCATCGCACACCTTTCTCCCGGTTCACGGTCCACACAATTACTTCCTTACTTGCTTCATGCAGGTCCTCAATCAGCTCCTTGGTCGCCAGCTTGTAATGCGGAATGACGATGCTGACGGGAAGTTTTGGCCACTGTGCTAACTGGCGCGCGTTCTCGCAGATCAGGCCCAACGGAACCTGTTCGTCCCTTTGGTGAACGTCGGCGAGCACCTGTGGCAGAAAAGACGAGACAACGAACCGGTGCGGCCGATGGTCCGTGAGCGTCTGCAGTACCGCCCCTTCCAAACCTTCTACCTTCAATTCAACATCGAGGAACGCGCGCCTGCCGTAGCGTTGCAGCACGTTCTGCAGGCAGGTTAAGGCGAGCTGTTCGTGGGTGAGCGCGCGCCGCTGCTTTAATGGCAGCTTTGGCAGCACTCGCTCCTGCCAACCCTGCTGCAGCTCGGCATACGTGCTGCCCGCCACCTCCAGCCCGCAAAGCCGCGCATCGTGCACCACCACCAGCTGCCGGTCCTTGCTGCAACGCACGTCAAATTCGAAGCCGTCGCACCCGGCCTGCAGGGCAAAATCGAAAGCGGCAATTCTGTTTTCGGGAACCTGGGGTAGGCGTGCGCCCCGATGACCCAGTAGCAGCGGGCGCTTAGTCGAGGTCAAAGTCGCGGATGGGTTTGCCCGTATCGGGCGATTCCTTGGCCTTCTTCAAGGCTTCCCGGAACTTCTTTTCCAGCAAGTCAGCCTGGTGCTTCTGCGCCTCCACCGACTGACGAAAAACCGATTCGCGGCGGCTGTCCTGCTCCTTCATGGCGCGAGCTGCCTCTTCAATGTCGTTGAAAGTTTTCGGCACCTTGGCGGCGGTGTGAGAGATAACCGCGTGCGTTTCCGGGTCCACCTTCAGCACCGCATTGCAACACGGGCAGGTGACTTCAAAGACGGGTGACGCCTTGGCTGCCTTGGGCATAGGCTGATGATAAACCAAAAAACAGTTGGTAGCTCCTAGCTTCTTGCTTCTAGCTAGCAGCTAGGGGATAGAAGCTGGTTTTAACTTTTGGCTTCTTGTGGCTAGCTGAGAGTTACAAGCCGGGAGCTGCCTTAGAGATACACCATCTGGTGGTCTGGACAACTGTCATTTGCGGTCTGGTACAGCCGCTCCAGTAAATCCATTCCGTGCCGGGCCAGAAACGATACACCGGCAATCTCCCGCTCTTGCAGCTCTTTATGCGGGAACAAGAGGTTGTTGAGCAGGCCGGCGTGACGGTCCAGCACCTCGTTGCGCAGCAATTCCGCGCGCGCCGCCTTGCCCTGCAAACGGTCGAGTTGGTAATGCATCTTGGAGCCGGCGTTCTGGGCCGCGTCTACCAGCGTGGGATCCAGATGTTCGAGTGAGGTCACAATCCGGGCCAGGCTTTGGTCTAGAGACTTTTCCGCTGCTCCGAACGCCGCCTTCAAGTCCGCGGGCAGCGCCCGTTCCGCCAGCGTCTCGCGCAAGCGCTCCGGACCCTCAAACATATCGCTGAGCCTGAGGCCGTAACGCTCCAGCAGGCTGGCTGCCTTGGTTTCGATCAGTGTGGCGCTGAAGCGCGGCACTGCCGGCGTCACCCGGCCCAGCAGTTTTTCGTAGACCACGGCCGCCTGCGCGAAATAGGCGCACTCTGCCGGTCCTCCCGTGTAGGCGAGCGTGGGCAGCAAATAGTCCTGCACCACCGGCCGCAGCAGGACATTGGCACTGAAGTGCTTCGGCTCGGCGTCTATTCGCTCGAGCAGTTCCTCGCGGCTGATTCTCTCCTCTCCGATACGGAAGTCCGAGGCACTGGCTGGGCCATTTCCACGGTGGATCACTACGCGCGATCCACTCTGAATAGTAAACAGCAGCGTGGAATGTTCTGTTACCTTCACCTGCTCGTGATAGCCGGAAGAGAGCAGTTCGCGATCACGCTGCAGCAGCGCTTGGTCAAGCTCCTCGGCTCGTTCGATGGCAGCGCGATAAATGGACCGGGCCAGCACGTGAAGTCCCGGATCGGAAGCGTCCAACATGACCACGCCCCAGCGGCCGACCAGGGAGGCGAACAATTTGGCAAAGGCGCTGCCCAGGGTCTCGCCAGGTTGATAACAGCGGCGCAGTAGGTCGGTGATTTCTGAGTCGCCTAGCGCGATTGTTGCCGGCTGCAGCGGCTCTAGAATTTCCTCGCCCAGGCGAATTGCCCCCACCGGCGCATCGGGCGCTCCCTGGGTAGTGGTCGCTACTGCCTGCAGTGAGCCATCGCTGGCTAGCAGGACCGTGTGATTGATTTCGGCCAGATCGTGGTCTTCCGTAGCCAGCCAAAACATGGGCACGCAATCCACGCCCAGCTCCGTCGCCTTTTCCGCCAGCCGGATGGCGCCCATCGCCTTGAAAATAGAAAACAGCGGTCCCCCAAACACCCCTACCTGCTGCCCGGTCACAACGCAGGCAGCCCCGGCCCGCAGTCGCTCCACATTTTTCAGCGTCTCTGCCGAAGCACCCCAGGCCCGGTTCTGCCGTTCCAGGATGGCGGCTACCTTCTGTCGCCGGCCAGAGTCATAACGGATCAATCCCGCTTCCTCTTTGGCCCATTGCGCTAGATCAGGGGAGCGAGGGAAGAATTGCCGGACTTTCGGGTAGTTGTACAGGAGGTCAGTGAACAGCGGGGTGGTGTGCGGAATGAGCGTGAAGGGCAAACACTCCGTGTGCAAAAGTGGCTCTCCTGGTGACGGGTTGGGCGAGGACACCATTCTACCGGCCACGCCAAGTCACTATTCTACCGGCCATGAATCAATCAGATGACTTGGATGCCCGGAAGATGCGGAAAAGGAAAAGCGGGTAGTTTGTAGCTGGAAGTTGGTAGTTGGTGGTCTCCGCTCCCCTCGGCGCAAGCCACGAAGTAATAGCTCACCAACTACTAAGTACCAGCTACCCATCTGACCGCCGACTCCCCGCACCATCCGTAATCCCTGCCGCATCTAATCAATTGACTTCCAACCTCTTACGACCTAGATTGGAAGTGGTTCTTTGCACGGCTGCACCCGCTTTGGCGGGTTCCTCACTATGGGGGCGTCACGGCTTCGACGGGGATGCTTGCGGCCAAGAGGCATGCCGGGGTGCACACACCCGTAATCGCGTGCAAAACAAGAAATGCCACTCCACAAATGGCATACGCTGCTTAATTAATTAAGCAGCCGTCCTCCACCGCTTTGCCTGTGGGCGGTGGCGGGGCGTCGCACAGCAGGCTGGCTGGTTGGGTCAGGCCCGGGCCCCACCAGCGAGATCATCGGGCTAGCGGCTCGCGTGTCTTGTCGGTTCTGAGCGCGAGCGGCGAATGGTTACCCCG
Source organism: Terriglobales bacterium (assembly GCA_035252015.1). Classification (GTDB taxonomy): domain Bacteria; phylum Acidobacteriota; class Terriglobia; order Terriglobales; family Acidobacteriaceae; genus JAICWP01. The sequence goes on along the minus strand of DATFDP010000137.1, from coordinate 2,590 downwards.
GAGGGCTTTCGGGCCTGATGGGGCCCTCGGAATACGACTAAGCATGTAGTCTCTTGACCAGTAACATCTGCGGACGCGGGTTCGACTCCCGCCGCCTCCACCACACTTTCGTTCGATACCTCTATCGGGGTGAGTGACTGCCACCAGGCCAGAAGTGCCTAAGTTTTCAACGACTTAGGTCGCCCAATCACACCTGGACACTTTGCCGCTGTTTCTGTGGCATAATGTCCTAGGTGATTATGGCAACAGCAACCGCAAAAACGCTGAATGATTACTTTGTCAACTGGCTGGGCGCCAAGGCTGGTTCAGAGCAGGAAGTTGTGCGCCTGGTGGAGCGTGGCTTGCCCACCCGAGTGCTCAACCGCCTGCAGCAGCGCGGGCTTTCGCGCAACGAAATCGCCAGCGTCATCATCCCGCCGCGCACGCTCAAGCACCGCCGCAGCCGCCACGAACCGCTGTCGCGCGAGGAGTCAGAGCGCGCGGTGCGCACCGCCCGTATCTTGGCCCGCGCCCAACTGGTGATGGGCAACGAGGCCGCCGCCCTGGCTTGGCTGCGCGCTTCCCGCCAGCGCTTCCAGGGGCGCACCCCGATGGAGATGCTGGCCACGGAAACCGGCGGTCGCCTAGTGGAGCAGATGCTCATCCAGATTGACGAAGGCATGTTTGCCTGATGCTGTTGTGGCGCATCAGCAACTACGCCACGCTGGAGGGCGAAGGCGGCCTGATCGCCTCCGCCCGCTGGCACACGCAAGGTCATCCCATTCTTTACCTGGCAGAGACGCCGGCCGGCGCCCTGGTGGAAGTGCTCGTCCACCTGGAACTCGACCCTGCCCACCTGCCCCGGAGCTATCAACTGCTCAAGGCGGACGCGTCGGACGATATTTCCTTGCGCGCGATTGGCAAGGCCGAGCTGGCTGAGAATTGGACGCAGGACCTGCTTGCCACCCGCACTCTGGGCGACGAATGGCTGCGCTCCCGCGCCTCTGCCCTGCTGCGTGTCCCATCCGCTATTGTTCCTGAGACTTTTAACCTGCTGCTGAACCCGCATCATCCGGAGACAGCCCGCATTCGCATCGTCTCCCACCGCAATTACCCCTGGGACAAAAGGCTGCTGGAGTAGAGAGCCTTCGGGTCACCTACCATCATCGCGCGCTCAAAAATGTTTGTACCTGAATGCACGATTCGTATCACGGCATGTCTTCAGACATGCCGAATGCAGTGCCGGGGTAGAGGCCGGCTTGAGGCGCTGGGCCTTTCGCAATCTCCTGCTTGACCTTCCGGAAAAAAACCGTCAAGATGTGCGCGCTTCGGGCGTCAATTCCAAGCTTTTGCCATTCGGGCCTTGATTCAAGTCGCACTGGAGCGGATTTCACAGTTCCAGAGGGTCATTAAGGAACATCGCATCTCAAAATTTCAGCTAAGGGGACATCTCATGGGCGCATTCTGTGTTAAATGCGGCGGCAAACTCGATCCGGGAGCCAAGTTCTGCGCGCAGTGCGGGCAAACAGTAACGGCGACGAGCTCGCCAGCTGCACCTGCTCCTGCCAGTCCGGCCGCCGCTGCACCCGCCAAGAGCGGCGGCGGCGCGGCCAAAATCATCTTTGCACTACTCGGCGTTTTCGCTTTCTTTGTGCTGGCGGCAGCGGGCAGCTGCTTCTACATCGGCTACCGCGTGCGCAAGCGCGCCCAGGAGTTCTCGCAAACCTACAAGACTACTCCCTACACGGGCAGCCGCGACGCCTGCCGGTTGGCCACCAAAGCGGAAGTGTCCGCAGCCTTTCACACGCCTGTGGTAAGCGTGGAAAATTCGGGCAGCAACTGCGTCTACGATTTTGGCGGCATGAAGCGACTGGCGGTTGACGTGACCTGGGAAGGCGGCACCCTGGCCATGAAACTCAGTCACGGCGCCCTGAAGAGCATTTCTGGCGGCATGGACACTTTCACTGCCATTCCCGGGGTAGGGGACGAGGCCTACGTCGAGCCCCTGGGCTCCGGCATCATGATGCGCAAAGGCGACATTATGGTGAATATTGATATGCGCACAGCCGGCCAGAACGCCGACGCAGGCAAGCAGATCGCCGGCATAATCGCCGGCCGGTTGTAGGGTAAGGAATTCCGGCGGGCGAGGCGCCCGCCGGACGACTTCTCACATTTTTACTTCACCGCGAAAGCAAACACCGAATTGAAGATCAGCCCTTCGCCGTGATTGTTGGCCACATCGGCGCCGGCAAAGCGCTTGCTCTTGCTGCGCGGTCGCAGCACCACTCCGTACTGCCCAGCCGGCAGCGGCGAGGCCGGCGATATCTGCACGTGCCCCGAGCCGAGCTTATTGGCGCGCACCGGCACTTTTTCTTCCACGTAGGAGGAATACACTTCCCAGTTGGCGGAGGAATCCTGCATGGTGTCCGCCTTGCCCTGCGATGCTCCAACTAGGCGCCAATTGTTGCTGGTTGGCGTCAGCTTTACGATCGCCGGCTCGTACTCTTCTTCGTTGATTCCCGGAATTCCCGTGAAGGTCACGTCGAAGTCGGGCGAATTTTCCAGTGCATTACCGGCGCTCGGACCGGGCAGCGCCCACACGTAAGTGACG
>DATFDP010000136.1:0-16487 GCA_035252015.1 Terriglobales bacterium | reverse complement strand
GGCCTCGTCGGGCATCTCTAATCTTTACTATCCCCAGTCGAATCGCGGCACCGGGCTGGTATTCGTGAACTTTGGCATCAGCACCGCTGAACGCGTCGCCACCAGCCTGGCCCAGGAGTTTGTCCTGAAATCAATTCGCTTGCAGGGCCATGGGTCCAAGTAGGCTCGGCGCAAATATCGCGTCCCGAGCCTTAGAATTTTTCCTCGCGCTGACAATACTGATTCTGTTCCATGGCATTTCCCCTGCCCAAAACAAGGCTGTGCACGAGAGCGAGGCAGGACCCAGGACCACTGCCGCCTACCACGAGGAAAGCATCCGCGACATCAGCGCTGTCGCCAACCGGGATGTCGGCTGCGCCCATGGGCTGGGCAGCCGATACAATCTGAAAGCGCAGATCCAAGTGGGCCACTCAGACGCTCAACAGGTGGAGGCCAGGTCCAAACTCATCACCGATCGGGTTATTACCGAGTACGTGAATCGTATAGGTCAGAATCTGGTTCGCAACTCCGATGCACGCGTACCGGTTACGTTCAAGATCATCGATGCCGAAGACGTCAATGCTTTTTCCTTCCCCGGTGGATTCATCTTTGTGGATTCTGGTCTGATCCTGGCTGCTGACGATGAGGGTCAGCTGGCAGCAGTAATGGCTCACGAGATTGCTCATGTGGCGGCCTGTCACGGCGCCCAAGAGATGGCAGCCAAGGAACTGACAAAGGTTGCTTCCGTGCCTCGCATCTTCCGGCTGACGGCTCGCCACTTGGATATAAACACGGTCTATTTGCCTCCTGTGCGCGGCTTCGAGTCCGAGGCGGACTTCCTTGCCGTCCAATATCTCTACAAAACAGGCTATGATCCGCAGGCGCTGTCTTCATTTTTTGAGAAGATCAAGCGCCTCCCGAAGCAAAAGCCCGGCAGCCGCGGAGAGGCTTTTGACACCGATGCCCAGCTCAGCGATCGGATCAAAAAAACTCAGCAGGAGATCAGTACTTTGCTGCCGCCGGCTTCCCACTATAAGGTGGATACCTCCGATTTCCAGGAGATTAAAGCAAGATTGACGGAGATGAAATTGGGCATCAGGCACGACGGAGATCGTCCTGGCGCGAGGAATGCCCCACCCAGCACGATCCCCTGTTTGAATAATGAAACAGCCTGTTATTTCTTGGGACGCGATGCCGGGGGCACCAGGCCCGCTACACGGTAGTACACCGCGAGCTGACCGTAGTGCTCACCGGAGTGCTCGATGAGAGCGTAGGCCAGGTCAGAAAGGCCAAGCTGGCGATGGCTGTCAGGATCGGTCACGGTGCCGGCCATGCCGGCATCGCCCTTGCTGCTGATGGCTGCCGCGCCGTCGGCAAACGACTTTTTCACGAACGCGACCACATCGGCCTTGGTCTTGTACTGGTCGCGCTTGGGACCCTCCTCCGACGGGGGCTTTTGTCCCAGCGCCAGATTGGTAAAGAAGTAGTTATCGCCGGCAGCGTGCAGGAGTTGTTCGGCGAAGGTGCGCTGCGCCGGATTGGGCTTGAAATCGTACTTGTCCTCGGGGAAGTCTTCCGCCATGGCAATCAATTTCCCGCCAATCTCATTCCACGACTCGAGCACCGCCCGGGAGCCGGTCAGCGGTGGCTTAGGAGCGTCCTTACTTGCCATCTCTTGTGACAACCCCGTTAACACACCAGCCATTACCACTAAGCCTACTGCCGCAATCGAGGTTAGTTTGTTCATCGCCATCTCCTCCCCCCATTGACGCCACCAGCCGGCTTAGGATAGCGAAAAAAGTTCGGAGATTCGGCGCAACATAATCTCGATTTAGGGGAAGCGTGACTTTCCTGCAAATCTGACTGGCTGAATGCTGTCCGCTGAATGCTGAGTGCTTGTTCTACACCGCCCGTTTGCGGGCGCGGCCGATGCGGCGCACCACGGCAAAATAAAACTCGTGCGCGCCATTGGGATCATCGGACGTGCGGAAGAAGAGAGAGCGCAGGAAGCGTTTGCCCACGCGCCCGGCGACATATGCGTCGTAGAGCTCGGTGCCCAGCATGTACCCCAACTGCCGCGTAGCGAAATCGAAGCGTTCTCCAGTGAAGCGGACGCCTTCCTCGATCAGTGCCGGAGTAGCCAGGTAGCGCTTTATGCTGCCTTCGTAGTCCTTGTGCAGCACCAGGAAATCAAGCAGACGCATGTATTCGGCGTAGCTGTAGGCATGGCAGCTTTCAATTTCCGCCTGCGATTGAGTGTACAGCACGTACAGATCGGCTTCCCGCACCGGGGGACGCGCCGGGTACAGAACCCGCGAGCCGAAATAAGCCAACGCATGCTCCAGCACGCGGGTGTAGAAGCGGTCTTCGGGATCTGTCTGCACGCTGCCGTTTCCGTTCGCCAACTTACTGACTGAGCCGCGGCAGGCGTGGTGCAGAAACGAAGCCGCTTCTTCGGCCACGCCGACCATCTGAAAATCGGTGACGTAAATGGAATTCATAGCCGGCAGGTAGGCGCTGCCCTGCTCCGCCAGGCGGGCGCGAATGGCCTTGCGGTCGGGTTCGGCGGCGATGCGCCGCTGCAGCAGCTTGTGCAGGAGCTCATCCGAAGAGCGGCAGTAAACTTCGGGAAGCAGGTCAACGAGGAATTTGGGCTGCCTTCCGTTGTGCGCCGAGCAGGCGTTGATGTTTAAAAAGCGTGCCAGGCCGTCAATCAGGTTGTAGACCGTGGGGCCGAAGTCGGGCGCTCCGGCGCCTTCCCGGCTCCAGCGATCCAGGCACAGCCGGTAGCTCTCGTATTTTTCCAGAGGCGTGGAGTTGAAGACGCAAACCACATCATCCTTGACCTTCACCGCCTCCACCCGCTCGCGCTGCTCTCCCGCCGCCTTCCAGTAGAGTGGATCTACGTTCTGCAGCACGGTTAGCAGGCGTTCCTCGGGCAAAAGCTTCAGCAGCAGTTCGGGAATGTGGTTGGGGGCAAGGTGCGACTCACCAAACAGCACCACGATTTGCGCTTTCGGATGAAGCAACCGCAACTCGGAGATCTTCTCGGCGGCGTGCCGGTCGCGGGCAGCGATCTTGCGCAGATCATCGCGTGGCATGCAGTCCAACCCATAAATGAGCGCGCCGTGCCCGCGCGCACCGGCCAGCAGCTCGTAAAACGGCTCCCACTGGTAGCCCCAGTCCAGGTCGAAGCGGATGCGATTACGCAGTTCGTCTTCCTCGATTTCGCCGCGCATCCATTCATCCACGATGTGCTGATCACGGGCGAAAATTGTCTCCACCCCCAGCACTACCGGGCGTTGGTTGGCTGCCGCCAACTCGGCAATGAGACCAGCGGCGTAGCGCTGTGAGGCTGGCAGCGCGTGGTAGTCGCCGACCAGGAGAATCCCTGCCCCATGCAACATGCTTTCCAGTTGTTCACGGCTGAGCACTGACTGGTAGTTGCGAAATGTTTCGCTGAAGTCCCGCAGGTATTTACGCCGGCTGTTGGGGTCGGTGGCGCGGATTTCACGCTCTACTTGCGCTAAGGCATGCAGTTGGGCGGCGTTGCGGCGCCATCGCAAGGTGGAAGCACTGGCCATGATTGTGGATCGTTTCCCGGGGTCAGGTCCTGCTGGCCGCGGGCGGCTTGCCCAGGGGAGGGGCCAGCAGCAGCTTTCCTTGACTTGCCGGAGCTGCTCTCCCTATGCTCAGCTTCCCAGGGGGACACGGGGAAACCTCGTCTATAACTCTGTTAGATGCCAACTCTTCCGAACTCAACCGGGCCAAAAAATTTAACCGTCGCCACCACCGGCGCCAGCGGTTCGCTCTTTCTTCGCGAACTGCTGCTGGCCCTGGAACGCGACCGGAGGGTCAAAAACGTCAACTTCATCGCCTCCGACAACGCCTTACGCGTTCTGGCAGAAGAACTTAGCATCCGTGGCCGCAGCCGGCTCCTGGAACAATTGCTGGGTAAGAGCTCTGCCAAGTTCCACGAACAAGCTAATGCCGATATCGGCGCCAATGTGGCCAGCGGCTCCTATCCCTCTGAGGGCATGATTGTTATGCCCTGCAGCGTGGGCACTCTGGCACGCATTGCCAATGGCCTTGCCGTCCATCTTATCGAGCGTGCCGCCGACGTTTGCCTCAAGGAAGGGCGTCCCCTGGTGCTCTGCGTCCGCGAAACCCCGCTCAACAAAATCCACATCCGCAACCTCTACCGCGCTGCCGATGCCGGCGCCACCATTTACCCGATGATTCCCACCTTCTACAACCGGCCCGCCAGTATGGAAGTCATGGCCCGGCAGTTCGTTTACCGGGTGTTGGCCCACATTGGCCTGCCCCAGGCCAGCGCATACCGGTGGAAGGCGTAAGTCATTAGTCTAGAAGCACCTTTTTGGACGTAATAGATGTCAGGGGGACAGGTCTGTTAGTGCTCAAGTCGGGTAGCTGGTAGTTGGTGGTTGGTAGCCGGTTTCAGGTTTCGATAGCTCGTGGCCTCACCTCCAGCTACCAACTACTAGCTACCAGCTACCTCTCCAGGTACTCGCTGCCGCAACTCCCCACTCTGCAATTGACCCTGAGTAGAAGCAGTATTAATCTGAGTTCACGCGGAAAGGAGGTGATCCGATGGATTGTGACGGCAAATGTAGTAGCGAGGTGACTGGGACTTAGGGCGTAGCTCGCAAGAGTCTCGCCAACTACCGGTGAGTATTGGGAAGCCGCCCTGGAAGTGGTTCAGGGACCCGGAGTTAGCCTGGGGCGCGAGTAAACCCCCTAGGTCAATCCCAACAGTTACCGGCGACCCGCAGCATACCTGTTTTGGCGCGCGCATCGAGGGCGCGTGGCCGGGGCAGGATGACGCGGGTCGTTTTATTTTGGGCGAAGACCGACGGACCGGGTGAGTGTCGGATTTCGCTGTCGGGTGGCCAATTCATCTGGCGTCCGCCCTTGAACTGCCCCACCCAAGCCAAAAACAGGCTTGAGTGGGCCACCCGCCCGATCCCGTATGTTAGGCAGGTGTTTCTTGGGCGACTGCGAGGATACCGAAGCACTTACCACAGCAGCCCAGCTACTCAGACTTGCAATCAGGAATAGAAGGTCTTGGATATGAGCTGCTCTCCACTCGACGCAGTTCTAGACCGAACTCGCTCGCTCGTTGAAGCTACGCGGAAACAGGTGTTCTTGGCGAGAGACCTCCGCGAAGCGTCCCGTGAACTGCTATATGCTAATTCCGATTTTCGGGAGTTCCTGCGAGAACAATTGTTGCGTGCGCAGAGCACAGCTCAGAGAAGGCACGAGTGTTCGGGTCGAGGAGCTCGCTCCCGCAAACGCGATTCAATTTCAGAACGTCCCGCCTAGCTGCTCAACCGACCCTTTCAGACTTCTTTCCAAACCTGCCGCGCTTTTTGCGCGCTCTGTGGTGAAACGAAGGGCTTACCCGTGGGCCACGGCAAAGGGCTTCGAGGGTGCCGTTAGGCGGATTCCCCGCTCCTCCGCGACTTTCATCTCGCTCTCCAGCGAAGAGAAGCGCTGAATGATTTCGTGCATGCGCAAGCTCATGTTGCGGATAATTTCGATCTGCTCGCGTACAGTGCCGGAAAATGCTCCGGGTTCCAGAAGCAGCAATTCGGAGTTGCCCAGGACGGAGGTAAGGGCATTGTTCAGGCTGTGCCGCATCTCCACCATGTAGCGGCCCAGCGTGGCCTGGCGCTGAATGGTAGCGGCGGATTGCTCGGCTTGCTGCGCGCGCTTCACCGCCTCCACGCGACGCAGGCACTCGCCTCCCAGCAGCACCAGCGCGTCCAGATATCCCTCGTGTTGCCGTAGTGTCAGCACTCGCGGCATTTTGTCGCGCAGGGCCTGCACCGCAGGCGCGTTGGCGCACACGCAAATTACGGGTTTTCCAGTTGTCTCCAGCGCGGTCAGGGCGGGATGAGCGGCGTCCTCCACGGGGCCAACGATGGCAAGGTCGAACGCCGCCGTGGCAGCGCCATTCCACACTCCGCTGCTTACTAGAGCAAATGCGGGCACATTGCGTTCTGTCTGCCAGCGCGCCAAAACGGCAGGAGCGAATTCTGCGTCTGCGGATAAAACCAGAACTGTGGGCTGGTCCAAGTTCGTCTTCTCCATTATGGGTGCAGGTAAGTTTGTCCTCTTGCCCAGAGCGACTGCAAGCCCTGGCACAGAGGCTGCATGTACTCCCAAGGCTCCCTTTGGCCTACAACTTGATTACCCAATGAGCGGGTTCGTGGACAAAGCGCGCAGCCACTGCGGCTTGTCCATTGTGGTAGTGCAGCGCAACTACCCAGGCATCCGCGTCGAATGAGCCATCCGCGTTGCGGAGCCGAATTTTCTCGGCAAACTCCAGGGGCAGTTGGCAGGCAAATAACGCCTCGCGGAGCGTGCCAAATTCGATGACCGTGGCCTCCGATCCGGCTTTTGCCCTGCCTCCGGCACTAACGTTTACCGGGATCCTCACCGGGGTGGCGTCTGGAAAAAACCGCGCCAGCCTGCCCACCGCAGACTGCTCAGAGGCTTGCCAGTCTGTGGTTTTCTTCTGGCTCACAACTTCCTCGGAATTAATGCCCTCGGGTCTACGTCCCAGAGGGACAAAAGCTGCACTTAAAGCAGTGCAACCAAGCCGCCAAAAAGCAGGCTCCAACGGATCCAGCTAAGTGATTGAATATTAATGGGGAGGGTCTTGGTCTCGAATGTTGACCAGCTGCCGTCGTCTCGTTTTGATACAGATCGTCTCACAGGCTGGCGAGGTGGGCTGTTCGGCGGGGCAGGCCAGGGCCAGGTGGCATTTCAGGCCTTTGGCAGCATCTAACCCCAGGAGCAATCACCATGAATCCCAAAGTGAGCCTTTTAGTTTTAGCGCTGCTTACCACCCTGCTCCTGGGGGGCTGCGGCGCCGGGCACCCCACATTGACCGGCATTACCGTGACCCCATCGAGCGCGACAGCGAGCATCGCCACCCGCGGTTCAGTCGGCTATACCGCCACCGGGATGTTCAGCGACCACTCCACCAGGCAATTGACCCAGGCAGACGGGCTTACGTGGGCCACCGCCAATGGGCAGATTGCGGGTATCAGCGACTCCGGCATGGCTACCTGCGTTCGAGCCGGTGTGGTGACGGTGACCGCGACCGCTCCTTCCAACCTGACCATCACGGTGACCAACACGGTGACCAACACGTCGCCAAAAGTGACCGGCTCGGCGGCGCTGACCTGCATGTAGGAAGTGCCGCTGGTTGGCTAAAAGCCGCACGATGCTCCTGGAGCTCCCAGCGTACTGCGGTGGATGGTGGATCTGGATACAATCGGGCGTGCGAATTCTTCTGCTTCTCTTAATTCTCCAACTTCCAGTCTATGCGCAGTGGTGGTCGGTGCAGACCAGCGGCCTGGATACCAACCTGCGCGGGGTCAGCGTTAAATACGACGAAGGCAGCGAGGGCAAGCAACACTATATTGTTTGGGCTGCGGGGTCGAACGGGGTGGTTCTGCGTTCCACGAATGACGGAACAACCTGGAAACAACTGAGTGTGCCCGGCGGCGGTGAGTTGGATTTCCGTGACATCGAGGCATTCGATGCGCACGCGGCTTACGTAATGTCGAGCGGCGATGGGGACAAATCGCGAATCTACAAGACCACGGACGGGGGCAAGAACTGGGAGCTCGAATACTCCGACAAGCAGCCGGGATTCTTTCTGGATGCGCTGGCATGTGAGACGCAGACGCATTGCTATGCATTGAGCGATCCAGTGGAGGGTAAGTTCCTGGTGCTGGCGACGGAAGATGGCGAGCACTGGAAGGAACTGCCGCGGGACAGAATGCCGGCGGCCGTAAGCGGGGAAGGCGCCTTTGCGGCCAGCGGCACGGCACTCACCCTGTGTGAAGACGGAAGCATCTATTTCGGGACCGGGGTTGGGGCCGCCCGCATCTTCCGCTCTAAGGATCGCGGACAATCCTGGAAAGTGGCGACCACACCCATTGCTTTTGGTTCCTCCAGCGGCATCTTCAGTGTTGCCTGTGAAGGCCGTGGTGATGCGCTAGTAGCAACCGGCGGCGACTACAAGAAGCCTGCAGAAGCCAAGCGAGTGGCTATTTACTCCGAAGACGGCGGCGAAACCTGGCAGCTCGCCGAAACACAGCCGGGAGGCTACCGCTCGGCGGTGGGATCGTGCGCCTACGATGATTTCGCCGCGGTGGGGCCAAATGGAACTGATGTGAGCCACGACAAGGGCAAGCACTGGATCCATACCGACCGAATGAACCTGAACGCTCTGAGTTTTGGTGGCAGGGACGGCTGGGCGGTGGGAGCGAAAGGTACCATTGCGCGCTTCAACAATAAATATGAGTACATCATAAGGAACGGCGGAGCGCCTGCGAGATCGCCTGGAGAAATGCTGCGGGCCGGAAATTTCACGACACCTAAGGAACACCCCACTCAAGCCAACAGAAGTCTTGAGCGGACCACCCGACCAGGATATGAGTTCTGAGAATCGTATCGTGCGACGACTGAATCAAAACAGTGCTGATAGCCTGAGAAGTTAAGGCCTGCTGCGTTTAATAGAAACGCTTGAAGATGGCCGGCGGCGGGTGTTCGCTGGCACAATAGAAGATAGATGTGAGGCGCCGTTTCTCGGGGACCTATTGTTCTCTAACCGCCACCTGCTATTTCTGCTGCTGTTCCGGATTTCCCGCAGCATCGCCGCGGGCATGATCACGCTGGCCTTTCCTTACCTGGTGCTCAACAAGTATCACTATGACTCGCTGACACTGGGATTGCTGTATACGGCGGCAGCCGTAGCCACGGCACTTGCCGGGCTGCTGGTGGGATTTTTGGCCGACCTGTGGGGACGCAAGCGCAGCCTGTGGCTGATAGGGGCGATGCTGCCGGTGAGTTCGGCCATCGTGATGGACACGCATCAGCTGGGCTGGCTGTTCGTGGCGGCGGTGCTGGGCGGCTACTCGGCCACAGGCTCGCTGATTGGAGGCGGCGTGGGCGGGGCGGCACAACCGGTGCAGACAGCGATTATCGCCAGCCTGGCGGAATCGAAAGAGCGCACCAGCTATTTTTCGGTATTCAGTTTTCTGGGAGGACTGTTCGCCGCCGGCGGCAGCCTGGCAGCGCGGCTGTTCACGACGCGGGATGTGTTCGCCGCGGCCACAGTGGTAGCCGGCGCCGGGCTGGTGTTCCTCATCCCGCTGCGGCTCCCGGAACCAACCGGCCAACTGCGCCGCATGAAGAGCGCGCGGGTAATCGGGCAGTTTTCGATAACTGGCGTGCTCAACGGCTTTTCCCAGGGCCTGATCATGCCCTTCCTGATTCCCTTTTTCGTGCTGGTCTATCACTTGCCCAAGGACCGCATGGCGGTATACAGCTTTGCCTCAGGAGTGGTGGGCGCGCTGGCGCTCTTGACCGCGCCCAAGCTGGACCAGTGGCTGGGCTTCGTTCGCGCGATTGCGTGGACGCGGGGAACCGGGGCGGTGATGATCGCGCTGTTGCCCCTGTGGCATAACCTTCCGCTGGCGCTAGGGATTTACCTGCTGATTCCGGCATTGCGGATAGCGGCATTGCCTACGCAGCAGCGAGCGCTGACGGACATGGTGCAGGCGGATGAGACCGGGAGGGCGCTGGGCTTCAACCAGGTGATGCGGCTGGGCGCCTCTTCAGGTGCGGTGGCGCTTACCGGTTATCTGTTCGAAGAAACTGACTTCGCGATGCCCTTTGAGTTGTACTCCGCCATTATGATGGCCAACATCTTTCTGTATTTCCGTTTTTTCGGGCACTACGGACAGCGGCCCGTGGAAACCAGTGTGGAGTTGGGGCAGGAGTCAGGAGGAAAGTAAGCGTGCCTGCCCTTTGTGCCTGTTTGCAAAAAAACCTAAGGGGGCACGACGGTACAAAAGCCAAGCCTCTAGCTACTTAATGCGGAAGATGTCGTATTTGACGTGGCTCTCGCCGCCGCGCTGGAAGGAGATCATCTTGCCAATGGCTTGCACTCCGTTGAGCCAGGAATATTTTTCCGAGCGTGTCTCAAAGGTTGGGGCGACGATGAAATAGGCTTCCTCGGCGGCAATGGCCTCGCCGCGCATCAGTCGTTGGAGGGCATCGCTCTTCATGTGCACGATGCCGTTATAGAACATGGATATGACGTGGCCGTCGTCGGTTTCCAGGGTGAGGCGAACATCCACACGAATCTGGCCACCGGACATGACCCGGGCCCAGTCGCCGGAAGGGTTGACGATTTTGGCGTTGATGCCCGGACCACTGAGCCAGCTGCCCTGGGAGCGGATGTTCCAGACCTTTAAATTGTCAGCCGCGCTGAGCGGGCGCTCCAGGGGAACGTAGAGCGTCATCAGGTATTCGGTTTCCAACGCGGTGGAGGGACTTGCGGCCCCTTCGACCAAGCCTATGACGGCCAAGTCAGGCGCAGGAACATGAGCAAAATCATCTGGAGTTGGAAGTTGAAAAGGCTGCACGGTACCCTCCCCAACCCACGAGAGGTGCACGAGCGCTGCCAGCAGCAAGGGTGGCCAGTCGTTGAGGGGTAAGGGGCTTAGGGCCAGTTGTAGCGCTAACGTCGCATGTGGCAGCAGCAAAGGTTTGCACCAGAGATGATGCAATCTTCCCTTCCCCGAGGTGAACGATCGGCAGCAAGTCAGCGGGTCTGGGCCAGGGTGGAGAGCACTCCGGCCAGTTCCACGGGCCGGGAGAGGTATGGACAGTGACCGGCGGAAATCTCGATGGGCTTCACGCCTAGCCGCTCGCGGGCGACCCAGCGTGACCATTGCGGGCTGAGAGTGCGGTCCTGGGCGCAGACGATGTAACTGCTCGCCACCTTTGGCCAACGATCAAGAGGATAGATTTCAGTTGCGACCTTCTGAAGTGGGAGGCGAATGCGTGTGGTCATGGCCCAGCGCGCTACCTCTGGCGAACAGTCGTGAAAGAGAAAATGCAGGGCTGCGGCATCGTCCTGTCTCGGGTCCTTGCCTGCCCAGTCTGGGCAGAACATCGCCGGCCCGGCACGCAGTTGGTCGAGGAAACTCATCCCCAATTGAGGAAGGGTGGCAGCAAGAAAGACCAAACAGCGTAACCGACGCTGAGCCGCGACCAAGGGCAGAAAGTAGCCGCTGGCGGAGTGAGCAACGAGCGTCACTTTTCGGGCGTCCGCAGGAAGCGATTGCAAAATCACGTCGGCGTAGCGGCTGCTTCCCGCCTCGGGCTCATCAGTGGGCAATTGCGGATGTAGGATGGAGTGGCCGAGCTTCTTCAATTCCGGTGCAAGCAATTCCCAGCAGCGAGCGTCCTGGGTAGAACCGTGGACCAGGCAGATGAGACTCATATTCCCACGGTCTATGTTCTCATGAACTCTGCAGCAGTGGCGGATGGTCATCCCCGGCGACCAGGCGTGCCCGGGCTGCCGGTTGCAGAAAACGAAAATTCGAAAAGCTCGGATAACATGGCAGGCGCATGAAGGGGCGAGCGATACAAAAGAAAAACAAGGAGCCAGGCATGGGGTAGCGAGCCACCTGGGAATCAAGCTGGAGGAATACGACGCTCGCATCCGCACATTTATACCCGACTATGAGGAGATGCTGGGGGCTGCGGCAGGCGCAATACCACGCCGGGTGCGCCGCATCGTGGATCTGGGCACGGGGACGGGGGCGCTGGCGGAGCGCTGCCTGCGGCAGGCGCCACGAGCCCGAGTGATGGGCATTGATGCCGACGGTGAGATTTTGAAGCTGGCGGAGCGACGACTGGGGAAGCGGGCTCGTCTGCAACGCGGTAACTTCACGGGAACTTTGCTGCCGTCCTGCGATGCCGTAGTGGCCTCTTTTGCGTTGCATCACATTGCAACCCGAAGCGGCAAGGCGCGTTTATACCGCCGCATTCGTTCCGCACTTCGTCCGCAAGGCATCTTTATCAGCGTGGATTGCCAGCCGGCCGCGAACTCAGGCCTGGCACGGAAACAGCACGAGGCGTGGAAAGCCCACCTTCTTTCTTCCTACACGCGGAGAGAGGCGACGGCATTACTGGCCGCGTGGGCTCACGAGGACACGTATGTCCCGCTGGAGGCGGAATTGGAGTTGCTCCGACGATGCGGCCTGAAACCGGAATTACTGTGGCGCAAAGGGGCTTTCGCCGTCATCATGGCGTCGCGATAAGAAAGGCCATGCCCCAGCAGGCCTGCCAGGGATCAGTTCCTCAAGCGGTGCTAGTGATGAGCAGCAGAGAGTCAGGCTGCCCGCGAGTGATGCCGCGTGTGCACACAATGTGGGCACTGGCAGAGTTCCGGGGAGTCGCCATCCAGGAAGGTCCTGCGCGGAGCCTGCCCGCGGTGCAAAAGACAGCTTTTGGCGAAATAGGCGAATGCGGCCAAACACAGCCATGGCAGGTCGCAAAATGGGCAGAGGCCGCGACTCTTGATGCCATCCTTGAGTTCAGCCATGCAACTGCGCACCACCGCTACGGCGATAGACAAAGGCACGCGCATAGGACTCACGAGGCGGCGCGTGTCCATGATGAGCCATGAGGCACAAGGCGCGCAATTGTCCTTTAGGACAAGGGGGGCGAAGTCACCAGCGGATTTCCGGGGCCTGCGTATGCCGGCGAGGCGCTGGCCCGATGAGCGCGGCAACCGGACGGGGCATTGAGTTTTGCCGCACGCTATCCGGGCCCGGGGCAGGAACGTCTTAATATGAGCGGAAGAGAGAGACGGGCCGAGAATACAGCCCGCGATTCAGGCTTCATGAACACCTCATATCGTGCCACACCCCTGCTCCACCGGGGAATGCTGCCCTTATGCATGTTGTGTCTGCTTTTTGCTCCCAAGCGGGAACCGGCGATAGGAAAATTCGATCTGCTGCTGGCCAATCACATCGTGGAAGTCTTTGCCCTGGATCTGCCTCCGGCCACCCACGTTCGCCTGCGGCAGAACATGTATGACCTGGTGGTGATTGCACTGGAGGATTCCACGCTCACGCTGCTGCCCGCGGAAGGAATGAGCAAGGACGTGCAGTTGAACAGCGGTGAGGTGCGCGTACTGCGCAGCTTCAGCGTCAAGGAACTGGCGAACAACAGCGGGGCGAAGGCGCGCTTCATCGTGGTTGCGCTCAAGTCGCACGGGGTGGAGGCGGGCGAATGCGGCTGCTCCGGTGAGGTGGAGAGGAGCATCTGCGGATGTTCGGAGCGCCACCTGCCGCAATTGTGGGCTCTCTCCATTGGCGGGTCCACGCTAGCAGGCTCCTCCTTGCCGCCGGGAGAGGGCTTTGTAGGGGCCAGTTACCGCGATGACAGCCTGCTCATTTCACTCACACGCGTGCAGTTGCAGGATGAGCAAGCTAGCGGGCCGGATTCGGTTCTTATGCTGGGCCCGGGAGAAGTAAAATGGCTGAGCCGGGGACAGAGGCAGTTCAAAAACGTGGGATCTAACACCGCGCGCTTCATCACCATAGAGTTCTAGTTTCAAGTTTCTCGAAATCCTGCCACGCCACTGCCCTCCTTTCTAAATCCTGAAAGCCGGCGGGTGTCAGCGGGCCGTCACCGGCTGGAACAAAACAACGACCGATGGGAACCAAGAGAGTAAAGCAACGATAATGGAGTTGCGCCGATTCAAAAAGTGTGAGTTCACTGTCATGACCAGGTTGCGAAAAAGGTTGCACGCCTTCCGTCCAATTGTCTGCTGTCCAGATGGCCACTGCTCGTTGCACCTCAGTAAGTGGGCCGAAATTATCAACTGAACTAGCATTCCGTCAGGTGTTGCCATGCGTGTGGACATCCCCATCCAACGCACTCTTCGCGTTCCGCCCAAACGTCCTGCGGCGGCGCGCATCGGGCTGGCCGTCGCCATTACTGGCCTGGCCCTGGCGCTGACTCTCCTGCTTTCCAATTTTGTGGAGACCAGGCTGGTGGTGTTCACGCTGGCGGTGATGGTAAGCGCCTGGTACGGCGGGTGGAAGCTGGGTTTATTTTCCACCGCACTATCGCTGCTGGCCGGCCTGCTGTTCTTTTATCCCACTAATCAACCGCATTACGGACATCGTGGTGAACTGATCGAGCTGGTTCTATTCCTGCTGCTGGCACTGCTGGTGTGCTGGTTCAATGCTGCGCTTCGTTCCCTGCAGGAGGCATTAATGCATTCGGAGTCGGATTTCCGGTCCATGGTGCACAACGCGCCGGTGGGAATCTGCCGCTGCGCGCGTGATGGCACCATACTGCAGGTGAACCCGGCTTTGCTGATGATGCTGGGTTACGTTTCGCCGTCAGAGCTTCTGGGACGCAACCTGCTGGACGACCTGTACGCCGACAGCCAGCGCTCCGATGACCTGCAGCGAAACTTCGGCTCGGATTTGCACTTTCACGACCTGGAAGCAGAATGGAAGAACCGGCAAGGAAAGCCGATCGTGGTGCGGCTCTCAGGTCGGCCGGTAACCGATGATGCAGTGTCTTTCTACGAACTGGTGGCGGAAGACATCACCGAGCGGCGCATGCTGGAGCAGCAGTTCCGGCAAGCACAAAAGATGGAAGCCATCGGCCGCCTGGCAGGCGGTATCGCCCACGACTTCAACAATCTGCTGATGGTGATTTCCGGCTACACACAGATGCTGCTGGAGGAACTGAAGGGCGAGTCCCCTTTGCGCAAGGCGGCGACGGAGATTGGAAAAGCAGCGGATCGCGCGGCCTCGCTTACCCGGCAACTGCTGGCCTTCAGCCGCAAGCAGGTGCTTTCGCCCAAGGTGCTCGATCTGAATGCGCTGGTCCTTGATAACCTGAAGATGCTGCCGCGGCTGATCGGAGAAGATATCGAAGTGATGAACGTGGCCGGACCGGAACTGGGGCGCATCAAGGCCGATCCCGGGCAACTGGCTCAGGTGATCCTGAACCTGGCGGTGAACGCTCGCGACGCCATGCCGCAGGGTGGAAAAATTATTCTGGAGACGGCAAACGTGGCACTGGAGGAAAGCTATACCCAGAAGCGCACCTCCATGCCGGCGGGCGAGTACGTCATGCTCTCTATCAGCGACACGGGAGCGGGTATGGATGAGGAGACGCAATCGCACATCTTCGAGCCCTTCTTCACCACCAAGGGACAGCAGGGCACGGGGCTGGGGCTCTCGACGGTCTATGGCATCATCAAGCAGAGCGGCGGCTACATCTGGGTGTACAGCGAGCCGAGGCAGGGCACGACGTTCAAGATCTATTTCCCCCGGGTGACCGAACCGGAGTTGCCGGTGGAAGCCGCGACTCAGGCCAGGAAAGCGGCAGGCAGCAAGGAAACCATTCTGCTGGTGGAAGATGAGCCCACATTGCGCGAGTTGGTGCGGCGCTTCCTGGAGCGGCAGGATTACACGGTGTTGGAGGCGGAAGGCGGACGCATCGCGCTGGACATCGTTGCCCAGTATACGGGCAGGATTCACCTGCTGCTTACCGACATCGTAATGCCCGACATGAACGGGCGTGAACTGGCGCGGCGGCTGTTACGCCTCCGCCCTGGTACGCCGGTGATTTACATGTCGGGATATACAGAACGCACGATTCAGCAGAATGGGGAGTTGGAACCTGGACTGGCATTCCTGCAGAAGCCTTTCACCGAACAGACGCTGATGGAGAAAGTACGGGAGGTACTGGAGAGCCGGGAGCGGCAGCCGCGCGAGTTCGACGCGGAAAAAGGGCAAATGCAACTGTGGGCGGAAGACCGCGCCCCGCGCCTGCCGGTGCGTCTCCCACTGCGTTACCGCCTGCCCGGAGAGGTGCGCTGGCGGCAGGGCACGACGGAAAACGTGAGCCGCTCCGGGGTGCTGTTTCATGCCGAGCAATCGCTGCAGCCGCGATCGGAGCTGGAAATCAACATGGTGTTGCCCATTGAGATTGAAGGCATCGGGGGGGCCGAGGTGTTGTGCCGCGGAGAGGTGGTACGCATTGCTCAGCCTCACGAGGTTGCAATGAGTCCGGCACTGGCAGCCCGGTTCCTGGAATATCGGCTGCTCAGCCGGACGCCCCCAGGAAGAGCCTGAATCAGGGTGCAGCGATCCCAATTGGCACTGCCAGGTGTCAGGCCGTGCGCGACAGCGAGTGCCCGATAATCACTGCGGCAAGGCGATCGGACCCTTTTTGCTGTAGAGCGACGGCACCACTCTTCGCGGGACCAAATTCATATCCCGCCTTGACGAATACCATGTTTCGAATGC
The DNA here is from genome assembly GCA_035252015.1 of Terriglobales bacterium. Classification (GTDB taxonomy): domain Bacteria; phylum Acidobacteriota; class Terriglobia; order Terriglobales; family Acidobacteriaceae; genus JAICWP01. The sequence continues at coordinate 327 of DATFDP010000136.1, read as the reverse complement.
CCAAGAGACTGTGACAGAACGGAAGAAATGACTGCACCATTATGTGTCGTTCAGAATTGGGATGCACGAAGATGAATTAGCCGTTGTTTGTGAATGCCCTCGCCTCATACTTTCATTCCCTCCCGTTAGCTGGTGTAAGATGCCTCGGTCACATCAGCGGGAGGAAAAAAGCACATGGGAAAAGTCGCAATTTGGGCGCAGCTAGAAGCCAAACCGGGCAAAGAAAAAGAAGTCGAAGAGTTTCTCAAATCGGCGCAGCCGCTGGCCGAACGTGAAACGGGGACGATTAGCTGGTACGCGATTAAGATGGGAGCAGGAAAATACGGC
>DATFDP010000135.1:0-21860 GCA_035252015.1 Terriglobales bacterium | reverse complement strand
AACGAAAAGCGGCTGCAGGAGTTCCGCGAAACGGTGAACAATTCGGTGTACCGCATCACTGCGGTGTCATTCCTGAGCACCGCATGGATGATGGCGGCGGCGCTGCCGCTGATCGACCTGGTTTACCGCCGCGGGCGCTTTTATTTTTCGGATTCGCACGAAACGGCGCTCTTCTTCTTCTGGTTCGCCATCTCGCTAGCCTTCTGGTCGGCACAGGCGCTATACGCCCGTGCCTTCTATGCCGCCGGCGACACGCTTACCCCCATGATTGCCAGCACCATCATTACGCTGGCTTCTCTACCGATGTATGGGACCCTGTTCCGGACGTTCGGGGTGGTGGGGCTGACCATTGCGTCCGACCTGGGAATTTTCGCCAACACAGCGGCGCTAGCACTGCTGCTGCACCGGCGCAAGCTGGTGATGACCTCCGCCCTACCCTGGCGAGAGCTGGGCAAGGCTGGGTTCACGTCGCTCTTTGCGCTGGTGCTGAGCTATGGTGTGGCGCGGTCGGTGCCTTTGAGTGGCAGCCGGGGAGCGGACTTCCTGTCGCTGTTCCTGGTGTCAATTACCTGGGCGGCGGCGGTGGCCATGGGCCTGTGGGCTACACGCTCTGAATTGCCCGGCGCGTTGAAGCGGCGGGGCCAGCGGACCACGTACCCGCATGTTGCGGAGAAACACGCGGAGGAAATGAGCGCGGGGATAGAACCGTAGAACCAGTGGGCAGGGGTCAGTTGTTAGTGGTCAGCAGACAGTACTGGTGGTTGTTATGGAATCGGGAGTCAGGAAATGCAACATATCTAACAGCCAACTGCTAAATGCCAATTGCCGCTCCCAAAAAATTCTCGGGCGCCTGGATGGGCGCCCGATGGGGATATTAGTTTTGGCGTGCGGGGACACGAACCCAGCGGTTTGTTTCAGTCCGCCGCCGCGAGCTAGTTGGTGGCGCCGGCGCGGGCGGCGCTGGCTACAGGCGCGTCCACGTCCTTGGCGTCGCCGTTGGCCTTCTGCCCGGGCTTGCGAATATCAATGCCGCCCTTGAAGAAGGCGCCATCCTCGATGCTGATGCGGGCGGCAATAACGTCGCCGGTCAGCGAACCATCGTTGCGGATATCCACGCGGTCGCTGGCGGTCAGATTGCCGCGCACCTTGCCCAGCACCACGATTTCGCGCGCGTTGATATTGGCGGCCACCACGCCATTGCGTCCAATTGTGACTCGGTTGCCGGAGAGGTTGATGGAGCCTTCCACCCGGCCGTCAATATAGAGCGATTCCGACCCCGTCACCTCGCCCTTGATGACCAGCGATTTGCCGATCGTGGCCTGCTCGGCGGTGGTGCCCACCGTGCTCGGACGGCTGACCGGCGCCGGTGTGCTCTCGGGAGCGGAGGAGGAAATCGATGGCGTAACCGGACGCTCCGCTTCGGGGCTGAACGGCTTCGGGCTAGGAGTTGGCTGATTTGTGGGCTTCCACATGTTCAAGATAAATCCTTTCTTTGGTTGAAGTAAGGTGGCGCTTCCAGCCATGTTTGGGAGTCTTTAGCTCCGCATTTTACCTTGCAGGTCCAAGCCGCGAGTTGTGGAAATCACGGCCGCCTGAGGAAAACTGCCCAGCTGGCAAGGGCACGCCGCGCTCACCAAATTTGAACCAGCCCACCGTGCTGCTTAGTCATCCCCTGGGCAGCGGGTTCTTGCCTTCGGCAGGGCCCTATCCCCATGTTGGTTTCGCGCTTACGATAGAGTAAGTGAGAATCGCTTCCGCGGAACTATTACGTTGGGACTAGTCCCAATGCCTGTGGGCCGCGAACCGGTTCCTGTACGGCATCATCTAAACGGCACGTGGTCACTCTTTCCGATTCCGCAATTCTCAGGAAAATCGAGCGCCAGCCGCGACATACGGCCGGTTACAAGCAACTGGTGCGCGAATTAGGAGTGCGCGGTAATGACCGCCGCGAACTGGCGGACCGGCTGCGGCAACTGGTGGCACGGGGCGAACTGGTGCAGGCGGATGGCGACCGCTACTCCATTCCTCAGGCTTCCAAAAGCAAGAACGCGGTGACCGGCCGGCTGACCATGCACCGCGATGGCTACGGGTTTGTGATCCCGGACAATGCGGAGGTGCAGCAGCGCATCAGCGGCGACATTTATATTCACGCCAACGCCATCGGCTCCGCTATGCACGGCGACCGTGTGCTGGTGGAGCTCGGGACCATCCGCTCCGACGGCCGCGCCGAGGGCCGCATTTTGCGGGTGCTGGACCGGGCTCACCCCACCGTGGTCGGCACCTTCCACTATGGCCCGCGCTACAACTATGTGAGGCCGATGGATGAAAAGATCACGCTGGATGTGATCATCCCACGGGGGGCCGAAATACCGGAAGCGGAGAGTAGCGCCGCCGTCCCGGCGGCCCAAGGGCGGGCGGGACGCTCGCGAGACAGCCGGCAAGATGCCGGCGCTACCAGCCGCCATCGCGTTATTGGGGAAGAGGTGAAACACCGGCAAGTGGCGTGGGAGGACTTAGAAGGCGTGGTAGTGGATGCGGAGATCACAGAATGGCCCACGCCCACACAGAATCCGCGCGGCCGGGTAATTGAAATCCTGGGCTATGAAGACGATTTCGGCGTGGATGTGGAGATCGTTATCCGCAAGTATCACCTGCCCCACCGCTTTCCCGCAGAGGTGCTGGAGGAGGCGCAGTCGGCAGAAGACATTGTCTCGGCACGTGAGCTGCAGCAGCGGCGCGACTACCGTGGCTTACCGATTGTCACCATTGACGGCGAAACCGCGCGCGACTTCGACGATGCGGTACATGTGCAGCGCCTGGACAACGGCAATTTTGAACTACAGGTGCACATTGCCGACGTGGCTCAGTACGTGACCGAAGGCTCGGCGCTCGACCGCGAGGCGCGCCTGCGCGGCAACTCCGTCTACTTCCCCGACCGCGCCGTGCCTATGCTGCCCATTGAGCTCTCCACCGACATTTGCAGCCTGCGGCCGCACGTGGACCGGCTGGTGATGTCGTGCATTATGGAAATTGACCCCCAGGGCGAGATCCTTGGATACGAACTGAACGGGGGCGTTATCCGCTCCGCCGAGCGCATGACCTATACCGACGTCAACCTGATCCTTGAAGGGGACGCCGGCGTGCGCAAGCGCTACGACCGACTGATGGGCGAATTCGAGCTGATGCGCGACTTGGCCACAATTCTGAACCGCAAGCGCGAACGCCGCGGTTCCATCGATTTCGACCTGCCCGAGCCGGTGATCGAGTTTGATGAGTTTGGCCTGATGCGAAGCATCACGCGTTCAGAGCGCAACATTGCCCACCGGCTGATCGAAGAGTTCATGCTCTCTGCAAACGAATGCGTCGGCCATTACCTGGAGCATAAGGGCGTGCCCTCGCTTTACCGCATCCACGAAAAACCCGATCCCAAGCGGGTTTACGAATTTGAAAGCATCGCCGCCGCCTTCGGCTACTCCCTGGGCGTGGGCGCGCTGCCGGTGCAGCGCTTCCAGTTCAAGGCCGACCGGCGCGCGAGTTACGGAACGGGCAAGCGCCCGCGCGAGGTGGAACTGCCCAAGGAAGTCCACATCACGCCGCGCATGTACCAGAAGCTTACGCAGAAAATTGCCGATAAGCCTGAGGAGCGCATTCTCTCCTACCTCATGCTGCGCTCGCTGAAGCAGGCGCGTTACTCCGAGGAAAACGAGGGCCACTTTGCCTTGGCTACGCCCACCTATACCCACTTCACTTCCCCCATCCGGCGCTATCCCGACCTGATCATTCACCGCATTTTGAAAGACGTGCTGCATCAGTCGGAGACTCACGAGCACGGCGTGGCTATTGGCAAGGGCGTCCCGCTGTCGAGCGAAAGCGCCGCGAGTCCATGGTCCAAGCGCCGGGAGCATGCCGCGGAAGCCAAACACCAGCAAAAGCATGTAGCGCGCGCGCCCATTCCTCAGTCTCAGGGCAGGCTCACGCCCAGCGCAAAGGGTACCGAGCCTATCCCGCTTGAAATCCTGCACGAAATTGCCGAAGAATCCAGCCAGGCGGAGCGCCGCGCCGATGATGCCGAGCGCGAGCTGATGGAGTGGAAGAAGGTCAAGTTCATGGAGGACCGGGTGGGCGAGGACTTTGACGGGCTGATCGTCAGCGTCACCAAGTTCGGCCTGTTCGTGGAGCTAACTGATTTGTTTGTCGAAGGGCTGGTGCCGCTCTCGACGTTGAGCGACGACCGCTACACCTATCACGAGAACACGAAACAGATCATCGGGCAGCGTAGCCGCCGAACTTTCAGCCTGGGCAACCAGGTGCGGGTGCTAGTGGACCGTATTGACCCGGTGCAGAAGAAAATACAGTTCGCGCTTTTTGAGGAGCGGCCCTCCCGTCAGCAGCACAAGCACAAGCGTCGGTGATGGGCTCCGCCTCCCGCGTCCGGACTGTATTTGTATCAGGGCACGTCTTCAGACGTGCCGCACAGGGCTTCCAGAAGTGCGGCTTCAGGCGCTGTATGTCAGCAGTTTCGTCGGCGGCTATCGCCGGCGTTTCGATCGTGGCATTTGCGGTATGGCTGAAGCCGTGCCCTGATACGAAGCTACCCTCCTCGCTCCCTCTCCGCAGCCTAAAGCATCTCAGCATGACGCCAGAAAACCCCCAGCTAAGAGCCAAGAGCCGAAGGCCGGGAACCGAGAATTCACCGCTATCATCGAGTACAATTTCAACAGTCATGCCCACGCGCGACGACATCATGGAGCGGCTGCGCTTCTGCTACGACCCGGAGATTCCCCTGAATATCGTGGATCTGGGGCTCATCTACGGAGTTCAGGTCGAAGAAGGCGACGTCGTCATCGAGATGACCCTGACCGCGCCGGGCTGCCCCTCGCACAATGAAATCAGCCACGACATCCGGACCACCATCCTCAACATGCCTGGGGTAAACACGGTCAAAGTGAATGTGGTCTGGGACCCGCCCTGGGACCCGAGCCGCATCAGCCAGGAAGGCCGGGAAAAACTCGGCATAGAAGCCTGAACCTGAAATCTGCCACAGCGGCACGGAGACACAGCCGATTTAGGCGCTCCGGCAGTTGCTGCTCGTCACCAGACTTCTCTATTACCACGTATTGGCTTCCTGGCTGCTCTGCTCGCTTGGAGAGAGGGAAAACCGATGTTGCCACTCTGGAATCCCACTTCGAGGAGGAACCAGGGATGGCCAGAAATCTGCGCGGCGCAATTGTAGTCGTGACGGGAGCTTCCAGCGGGATCGGCCGAGCCGCAGCCCTGGGCTTTGCGGCTCAAGGTGCGAACCTGGTTCTGGCGGCGCGCGGCCGCGAAGCACTGAAGGAAGTTGCCGCCCGGTGCAGGAACCGGGATGTAAACACGCTTAGCGTTCCGACCGATATCAGTGCCGAAGATCAGGTCGGGGTATTGGCGGCTCGTGCTCTCGAGCAGTTCGGCCACATAGATGTGTGGGTCAACTGCGCCGCTGTAGTGAGTTTCGGACGCTTTCTGGACGTTCCCGCGGAGGCGTTTCGCCGGATTATGGAAACCAATGTACTGGGCACTGCCCACGGTTCCCGGGCTGCGCTCCGTCACTTCCAGGAGCGCGGCGAGGGCGTGCTCATCAATGTGGCCTCAGTGCTCGGCAAAGAAGGCATTTCCTTCCTTAGTCCTTATGTAGCCTCGAAAGAAGCCATTGTGGGTTTGAGTTCGTGCCTGCGAGAAGAATTCCACGGCACGCAGATTCACATCTGCACTGTTCTGCCCGCATCCATTGATACACCGATCTGGCAGCACGGCGCCAACTACACCGGACGCACCGTCAGGCCGATTCTGCCGGTTTACAAACCGGAACAGGTGGCGAAGACAATCATTGCCTGCGCTCAGCGTCCGCGCCGCATTGTCTACGTTGGCCTGGCAGGTCCGGTAATTACCACCGCACACAAAATTGCCCCTGACCTGTTTGAGGAGGTCTCGTCACGGCTGATAAGCCCAATACTCTTCCAGGACTCTATTAGCGCCGAGCTCAGCAATGGCAACCTATTTCAACCCAGCAAGCAACCCATGAGCGCGGATGGCGGCTGGGGCGCGCATGGCCAGTTGCTCGATAGTCTGGGCGTGCTGGGCATTGCAGCTGGGATGGCGGGCGTAGCGGGATGGATTTGGGCGCGGCGCCGACGAATACGCCGGCTGCGAAAACTCTGGCGAGCCGCGCGATGGGCGGCGCGACTCGCGGCTTAAACTAGTCGCTGCACACTTACTGTTCAGGCAAGGATTGCAAGACCGGGGCCGAAGGCGGCATTTCCTTGCCTCCAACGCAATCCGGTGTGTATTTTTCCAGCTGATCGCTGTCGGCGTCGAAGAGCCAAACCGTACGATTGGCATAACTCGCAATGAGCTGACAGTTTTCTTCCGGACTGCGCTCCCGCGCCCAAACCACCGGGGCGTGTTGCAAGTCGGCGCGATTCTCGACCCATTCTTCGTAAAAGTCATGGCCGGGGCCATAGTGGACGATGACCAACTGCCTTCCCGGCAGGGATTCCAACTGCTTTTGCATGGTCGCCCTTCGCTCCGCCCAATGCTCCAGCGGCCCCGGAAGGCCTGCCGAACCCGACGCAGCGATGGCCAGAACCAGCGGCGGCAAGCCAAGCGCGAGAATTTTCCCGGGCGCACGAGTCCCGAGCGTCCACTCCCAACTGCGGCGAATAGCCCGCACAATTAGGAAGAAGGCCAAAGGGACGACGGGAGCTATGTAGTGAGAATGAAAGCGCCAGGTCTCCACCACGAGCCCCACAGCGACCAGCGCCAGAGCGGCAAGCACAACGCGTTCCCAGAAGTTGGGGAAGAGAAGTACCAGCAGAGCCGCCTGGAGCAGCAACGTCAAAAGCAAAATAGCGATCCACGCCGGGTTGGGAGACGGCCAGAACAGGAAGGTCATCAGGGCCAGTGCCTGCACCACGGCAAATGCAATCACCTGCAGAAGCCTTGTGGAGGCGGACCAGTGCTCTGCCCAGACCAGAAGGAGAAAGGGCAGGGAGAGCGCGGCTCCAAAGGCAAACTGCCAGAAACCCAGGAGCTTGCTGGCCATAAACGCGATGCCGTAGAAACCGTGGGCCCAGCGCCAGGCTGCCAGCGTATCCACCGCCGCCGCCCTCATCGCTGCATCCTGCAACTGGGGCCAGGGCCGCAGCCGCTGAAAGATGAAGCTGGGCACGGCGTCGTATTGCCTCTCGTAAGCCTGGTAGGGCAACTGCCAAGGGCTGCCGGTGACGCGCTGATTGTAGGCTAGCGTCAGGAACGCCCCCACTAGCAGGACAGCGGCCGCCGGCAACAGCCTGTGGGAGAAGCGGAGCCGGCCGTTATGATTTCGCCACACGTGAATCAGCAGCGCCGCGCCTGCCGGCACGGCCGCCAGCAATCCTTCGAACGGGCGCGTGTTGGCCAAAATCACCAGCCCTAGAGTGAGCCACAGGGCATTGTGGAAGTGGCCCCAGCCCTTCTGTTCGTCCGCAACTCGCCGCAGTCCGCCGTAAAGCAATGCTCCGCCCAGGGCCGCCCCCATTCCACCCCAGTAGCTCTGCGCCCAATGTCCAAACCACGCCAGTTGAAGCGTGGCCAGCAGCGCGCCGTAAAGGGCCCACGTCTCTCCCACCCACGCCTGCAGCATCCAGCAGAGAGCGGCGCAAGCAACCGCCGAACCGAGCCATACGCCAACCAAGGGATTGCCCGCCACCCGCTTCCCAATCGCCAAAATAAGGCCCTGCCCCGCCGGATATTTTGACTGATAGCTGGGACGAACCAGCACCTCAGGAGTTTCGAAATGTTGCCATTGCGCCGGGGTAGGATTGGTCACGCGCCCGGAGGCGAACGTATCCGCAGCCAATAAATAGCTGAACTCATCCGGGGCAATGGGCAGCGGCGTCCTGCGCCAACTGACCAGGGCATCACCAGTGAAGGCCAGCAAACCGATGAACAAAATGGCCCACCTTCGGCGCCGTGCTAAGGCACGAAATGCAGACAGGATCCGAAACCTGTTCTCCAACAGTCGGTGTATCGGTAACCAAGGCAGTAGCAAGGTGGACAACAAGAGGGCGAGCACCGCCACTAAGCCGGCGATCTGGATCGGGTTAAGGTTTGTACTTGCCATGCCTCAGCTGTTAGAACCTGGATGTTAGCAGTTCCGGCACTCTGGATTGCCGAGAACAAGGCATCTTCACCGGCAGGACATGGCATCGCACGTTTCAGCAACATACCCGCGCGCTCTCGTCTGAAGAGAAACAACCCCACGCCCAGGTTCGGAGGAGAAGCCGTAAGCTCCGAAAAGCGGCAAGCACTCTGGGCGTGGCTTTTAGAGCAGCGCCATGGTTGTCGAACGCCAGCCCGGCGGCACTCGCCTTCTCGATGTACTGGATCGAGTACTGGACAAGGGCATCGTGATTGACGCCTGGATACGTTTCCAGTTGGTGGGTCTTGATTTGATCACCATTGACGCCCGCATTGTGGTGGCTTCCATAGAAACCTACCTGAATTACGCCGAATCGCTGCGAGACAGCGGCCATGCAGCCCTGCCGGAACTCATTTTTCCTCAACCCACGATTACATCCAGAACTCTCCGCAGCAACATTCGAGGCAAAACGGCTTGAGCAATGCTCAGGTGACTTCGTTGCAATGCGCAGGAGCTTCCTCGCGCTTTGCCGGACATACGTGCAGGTTCTCGGCAAAGGCGAGTAGCTTGAGATCGGTGGCGGCTATGGTGTGCTGGCAGTGTACACAGGTGGAAATGGTGAGCTGATGGTGCGGCCCCGGCCGCCGCATGAAGCCCAGCGCCTTATCGGCAAGGGTAAGGTAATTCTCAACGAATTCCTGGAGTTCTCCGGGCTCGTCCGGCGCCGGAGTGGGAAATTCGGCTTGGGGGGGGTGCTTTTCCCTATGAGGTTGGACGTGTTTTTTCCTGGGCAAAATGAACCCCTGCTGCGCGGACGACGCCGCGGCACGCAGACCAGGCCGTATGGTCGCTTACAAGCTTATCCCGGCCCCGGGTTACATACTAGGCACACAAGATGCAGGAGAGACTCCGGAAGATGTCTAATCGGCAAGCGTCAAGACTAGATCCCGGCGCCGGCCAGCAGGGCTTCCCGCTACAATCCCTCGTTCCAAACGCGCACATAATAGGTTTCTACTCGCCCGGTGAATTGGTCCTGGTAACGAGCCACCAGGAAGGGATCCACCCGCTTGTAGGTGTGTAATTCGTCCACCCAAAGCTCCACTCCCGGCACGCGCTGCTGAATGCGGCGGGCATCGGCCAGCACGTCCTCCGGGACCTCCGTCTTCTCCAGCGGCAAAGCCATCCAGCGCGCGACGGCGACGGTGCCCGGGATATTCCAGTACATGGCCACATCCTTGCGCGCGCGCAACTCAGCGGCGTGGCGCCTGTCAGCACGGTAGACAGAGACCCGGAGGGGGTCCAGCGGTTCGATACCCAGGTCTTTTAAGGCGCAACCCAGAGTGCCTAACCTGAGGTCATTGGGGATAGGTGTAATGACTTTCATAGCTCCATTTCCTCCGTGAATTGGCTAAGGGTTTCGAATGCCTCGCGCAGCAGTTCCTCGCTCTTGGCGACAGCCGGTCCCTTCCGGCCCTGGGCCGCCCAAAGCAATTCGGTATTTCTTACCGTGTCCAGGTGGCGGCGAGCGACTTGCTGCGCCTCCTCCAGATCGCCGGCCTGTTCCACAATGAGGGGCTCCTCTCCCCTTTCCATGTAGATCTCGCAGACGAAGTGCTTCCGGCCGTAGGCCGAAATGTCGGCGTAAAAGTCACCACAGCTGAACCTCAGCATGGCGGCGAAGTGCACCGGCTTAAGGCGTGACCGTGTATAGGCCGGGCAGGGAGGAACGAACAGGACACGTCCACGTGCAAAGCGGTCGGGGGAGAAAAACCTGCGCCAAAGGTGCCACATCGCGCAACCCTGTATAGGAAACGATGGCAGGTGACAGGCCGAAGATGTCCCAAGTCCGCATTTTTGCTTTCATGCGGGGCGTGGTTTGCGCCGCATCCAGAAACTGGTCGGCCAGAGGCGCTCGCCATCCAATGTCGGCTGGAAGCGGCGAATTTCTGCCGGCATACGGGCGTAGCTGCCGCGCCAACCCGGAACCGCGCTTTCCACCACATCGGGATGGAATAGCTGCATCGCGCTGGCCGACCACAGCACCTCAAAGTCGTGATTCAGGGCAAGAAAGGCTTGCAGCAGATATTGCTCCGACCAGAAGCAAAGCCGTTCCAGCACCGCCTGCCGCGGGTATTCGCAGGGCAGAAAAATGTCGTGGAAGTGTACGAGAACGCCAGGCTGAAGGCGGGGCAGAATCTGCAGGCACTCGTGGCACACGTCACTCCCGATTTTGACTACGTGGCTGGAATCCACGAAGAGAACGTCTCCTGATGACAGGGACTCAAATAGACTAGCGTCCACGTTCTGCGCGGGATCGGCAATGAGCATGCTGAGGCCGGGAAAGCCATTGCGCAGCACCTCGTCCGGATCGGGTTCAATGGTGACCAACTCGCCCACTTTTCCGTTGCCGGCGGCATTGCGGTGGAGGGCATGGGCGATAAGACGCGAGCTGAAGCCGCCCCCAATTTCGATGACGCGGCGAGGCTGAAAGTGGCGGAGCATGGCATAGGTCACTTCCGCGTCCACGCATTCGAAAAGACCATTGTTGTAGTGATACTCGTGTCCGCGCGCTCCGGGCAAAGCACCGAAGTTGCACTCGCGCACAAAAGGTGCGACAACTTTGCCGGCGAACTCGCATTGCCGTTCCAAGCCCAACTCTACCCCTGGCAGGGGCATAGCAAGTGGCCATGGCCGCTTCCGCAAGTCAGCCAAATCTGGAATCGGCCAGTAGAAGTGATTGGGACAAACGCTGACGCCGAGCCACTGCAAGGCGGAAAAGATGCGCACCGCCCAGGGTTGAACCGCGGGACTCCACCAGATATCCCGCAGCAGTTTGGTAAGCCAGCGCCGTGGCCGGGAGCTCCGCCTGCCGAGGCCTCTCCCCAGGCGGGAGTTGCCCTTGCTGTTGCCGATGAACTGGGGTAAGAAGATAGTCGTTCGCGCGCGCCTACCGCCACCCTGCCCCCATCATTTAGGATTTTGACCTTGAGATGTCGCCTGGGGAAACAGGATGTCCGCCAGACGTGGAAGCAGGTACAAGCGCAGGCTTTTCGTGGCTACGGGAACGACTGAATCTCGTCAGGATAGTTTCTGTTTCAGAACTCCGCGCTTTACGCAAGCCAGTGGTTTTGGGCTCTTTCATGCCCGGCACGCCGTGCAGAAAGGAGTTGAGTCCAAGAGAAGCTGGCGAACAGTGCACCTACCAGGAGTGTAAATATTCCAGCAGAACGATGATGCCGGGGAGCTTCTTTGCGTCTTTTACCCGGGTGACATAGGTAGCCATCTGCCCGCCATCCTCCAAGTTCAGCTTTGGCAGCTCTGGCGCACGGCTGAAGCCATGCCCTTCCGAAAACCCGTTTCTGAAACCAATTCTGTTACCTGTGGTCCATCATTTCGTAATCATCATGGGCTTGCGGCCGAAGAAGCGAAAGCGGGTTTTGGCGGTTTCAACCGCAACGTCGGTGAATCCCGCAGCCTGAAGGCGAGAGGCCATCGTCTCTGGCGGTACCAGCACCATTGTGTCGAACACGTGAACGATGGGCATCATGAGTCGCCAGCGGCTGTCGGTGCCGGCGAAAACTCCCCCGGGCCGCAGCACACGCCACGCTTCCGCCAAAATCTGATCTTGCAACTTGGGCGAAGGCACGTGATGGAGCATGGTGAAGGCTACGGCGCCGCTGAATGAGCCATCTGGGAAGGGCAAAGCGGTGGCATCGCCGTTCACCACCTGGATATTGCCGGTGAACTTCTTTCGCAGCTTGTCCGCCAGGCTAGCATCAATTTCCAGGCAAGTGAGATGGCGATGCGACCGGCAAAGCACATCCGTGGTGATGCCCGGCCCAGGTCCAAGTTCCAGGACATTGTCCCCGAGGTCCACCCCGGCGAGTCCCCAAGGCACGATTTCTTCCCGCACCGTGCGCTTCCAGCCGCTGGAATTCAGAATCCAGTGATGCAGCAGATTCATGGCGTGCTCTCGCCTTTGACTATACGACGTTCCGTCGGTGCCGCCGTCTTGCGCCAGTGATAGAAAAAGGGAACGCCAGCCAGGATGACGGCCAACCCCAGCGAAGAACGCACCGGGCGCACCAGCCAGAGATTTACGGTCAGGGCGACCGCAGCGATGAAGAATATGACAGGCGTCCAGGGATAGCCCCAGGTGCGATACGGGCGCGGCAGGCCGGGCTGGCTTCTGCGCAGGCGGATGAGCGCCAGGGCAACCAGGGCGAAGAAGATCCAGACCGCGAAAATGAACAGCGAGTAAAGTTCTTCGAAGGTGCCGGTCAGCGCCAGCGCCACGGCCACGCCGCCTTCCAGCAAAAGCGCGCCGCTGGGAGTACGAAAGCGGGGCTGGAGATGAAGGGCGAACTGGAAGAAGGCGCCGTCGCGCGCCATGGCGTAGGGAATGCGGGCGCCGGTGAGCTCCACCACATGCAGCGCGCCCAGCGCGGAAATGGCCATGGCAACCGTGAGCCAGGCCGCACCCCGGCGCCCGGCAAAAGTCTGCACCACATCCGACGCTACGTGCTGCGACTGCGCCAGTTGCGCCAGTGGAAGCACGTGGAAGTAGACCACGTTGGCCAGCAGGTAAAGCCCGCCCACGGTGAGCAGGCCAAGAATAATGGCGCGGGGAATGTTCTTGTGGGGCTGCAGAATTTCTTCGCCCAGGTCGCCCAGATCATTGAAGCCGTTATAGGCCCACATGGCAGGCACAAGCGCGGTGAGGAACGCGCCCAGCGCGCCCAGACCAAGCGGTGCGACCACGGACGAGGCCGTGGCCGTCGCTGCATGCTTTCCCAGCGTGAGGCCGAGCACCACAATCAGAATAATTGCCGCCACCTTCAAGGAGGTCAGCAGCACCTGAATGGCCCCGCCCATGCTCACGCTCAGATAGTTGATAGCCGTGATGACCACGATAACGGCCGCTGCCAGCGGCTGGGCGAGAGTGAAATGGAAGGCATAGCGGCCAAAATGGCTGACGAACAGCGGCGCAGCGGCCGCGGGCAGCAGAAAGCCGACGAAGCGCAGAAAGCCGGCCGCAAGGGTCGCCATAGCTACCGGGCGCTCCAGGAAGGAACTCATCCACCCGAAAAGAAATCCCCAGAGCGGGCCGAGACCGCGTTCCAGGTAAACATAAGCGCCGCCCGCCTTGGGAAATGCCGCGCCCAGTTCCGCGTAGCAAAAAGCGCCGAAGAGCACGATGAGCCCGCCGACAATCCAGGCAGCAAAAACGAGCGCGGCGGAACCAACCGTTCGTGCCATGTCGCTGGTGACCAGGAAGACACCGGTGCCGATCGTGTCGCCGATTACGATAGCGGTGGCCGACCACAAGCCCAGGCCGCGCAGCAGGCCGGGCGGCGCATCCGTCGAAGATGGTTGGGGACCGGTCGAAGACATGGAAGGTGTGAGCCTACTATCGCGGTGGGAGTGGGTCAAACGTGCTTGGTCGCCTCAGGAGCTGGATTCAATGATTCAATGATTCAATGATTCAATCATTTAATCATTCAGTGATTGAGTGCAGCCGCTCCGCCTTTGGAGCCTGAGTGTTGGATTGCCGTGTGGTGGATTTTTCGCGGCGGCAGTATGATCAAAGCCGCATGAATGCACAGAAGACGATGCTTACCGAGTTCTCCTGGAATGAGGATTATCGCCTCGCTGGCATGGACGAGGTGCTCACGCCGGCGCTGGTGATCTATCCCGAAATAGTGGCTTCCAACCTGGAGCGCACCCTGGAGCTGCTCGAGGGTGAGGGCAGCCGCTGGCGGGTGCACATCAAGACCGCTAAGCTCGGCTACACGCTGCGCATGCTGGTGGAGCGCGGCATCCGCAACTTCAAATGCGCAACCACGCTGGAGCTGCTGACGGCATGCAAGTGTGGCGCCGAGGACGTGCTCTTTGCCTATCCCTCCATGGGCGCGAACGCGCGGCGGGTGCAGGAATTGGCGGGGCAGTTTCCGCGGGTGCGCGTTTCCGTGCTGGCCGAAAACGAAGAGCAGGTGCGGCAGTGGCGCGGCAGCCGGGTGGGAGTGTTCCTGGACATCAATCCCGGCATGAACCGCACCGGGGTTGAACAGAACGCGGTTGATAAGATTGTTGGCTTGGCGCGCGCGATAGGCAGCGCCGGGCTGAAGTTCTGCGGCTTGCACTACTACGATGGCCATCTCGGCGGCCTGGCTTTTGAGGAGCGGGCGCAAGTGGCACACCATGGCTACGATCAGCTGCTGAAAATTACGGAGGCCATCGAAAATGGCGGAATGCAGGCTCCAGAGGTGATCACGGCCGGGACTCCGAGCTTTCCAGCCGCGTTGTCATATGCCGGCTTCCGTGGGCAAAGTTTTGTGCATCGCGTCTCGCCGGGAACAATCGTTTATGGCGACGCAACCAGCCTCGCGCAATTACCCGGCGATTACGGCTACCGACCGGCGGCGCTGGTGGTGGCCCGAGTGGTAAGCCGGCCGCGTGCGGGCACGGTGACCTGCGACGCCGGTCACAAGACGGTTTCCGCCGATGCCGGCGTGCCCACCTGCGTGGTGCTCGGCCATCCGGAGTTGACGCCGCTTTCCCCGAGCGAAGAGCATCTGCCGTTTTCCGTCGCAGAGGGCGCGCGCGGGCCGCAGATCGGCGAAATTCTCCATCTCCTGCCTCGGCACGTTTGTCCCACGGTCAATAATTTTGATTGGGCGTTGCTGGTACGGAGAGGCCAGATTGAAGCCGTGGAAAAAGTTTCCGCGCGCGGACGGGAAACGCCGCTATCACTTGTGGAATCCGCGCGGTGCCACCCCTGAAAGGGCTGGAATCGTTTATCGCCAGTTACCCAGAGTGCGCGCCCAGGGTCAAATGCTGTTTCACGCATTCGATAAGCTCAGCGCAGGCTTTGCGGGCTGGTATTTCGGTTACGGAATTTTGTACAGCTCCCACGCATAAGCGCAGAGAAGTCGTAAGCAACCCCTGCGCCGTAATTATCTCGCAACGCGGCCCGACTTACTTGCTGCGCTTGCGACTCCGGGAGTGTCTCGCCGCCTTCTTCACCTGCGGCTTGTAGGCGATGCAATCAATCTCAATCAGCATTCCCGGCATGGCGCCCAGGTTGCTGCCCACGGTAGTACGCACGGGATATGGTTTGGCAAAGCGGCGGGCATACACCGCGTTATAACGCGGAAACAGGCTGGGATCGTGGAGGTGAGTGGTCACTTTGACCACGTCGCCCAGCGTTGCGCCGTCGGGCTCCAGAATGGCTTCCAGGTTGGTGATGGTCTGCTCCGTCTGCTCCTCGATGGTGCTGCCCACAAGTTTGCCGGTAACAGGATCAATGGGCCCGCTGCCGGTTACGAAGATGAAGTCGCCCGCCCGCCATCCCTGGGAATAGGCGCCCATCGGGGGCGCGCCGCGCTTGCTCTGGATCACGTACTTGGCCATATCTGTTTTGAGCCTCCCCTGCACTTATGATAAACACGCGCCTTAAGCTCTGGCGCTAGAGCACGCGAGATGCTTCGGCGCTGAAGCGCTGCGGCATGAGGCCGGGCGCCGGTTGAAGCCTTGAAAGCTGCCCTACGCACGCGCCTGTGCCGGCTGCGGATATCCACCTTCGCGGCTGGCGGAGATGCGCTGGTACTCCTCGCCCGCTTCCGTTGGCAGCAGCACCCACAGGGTATAAACGGCCAGAGCAGTGCCGAAGGGGAAATCCAGCAGCATCAGAAAGCCCATAACCAGGGCCATCACCCGTCCCCAGGAGCGAACCTTAAGCAGGCCATATCCAGTGACGGCACGAGCGGCGGCAATGGCCAGGAACAGAATGCCCAAGCCAAAGAAAAGTATGGGGGCGAAGACGCGGGCCTGAGGCGACATGTTTCCGGGGGCAGCCCCGGCAGCCGCTCCCAGCGCGAACATAACCGCGGTGGGTATCATCCAGAAGCCCGCCATCACGAACCAGAAAATAGCCAGCAGATGAAGATGGGGCGCGACCCGGGTGCGGATCGCGATGGAACTCCGGACATCGGCCACACTGCGGCCACAGCTTGGGCAAGCCAACTGATCTTGGCCCAAAGGGGCTCCACAATGGTTGCAGTACATAAGCTGCCTCCGGAATAGTGTACGCGGAGGAAGGTTTCAAAGTTTCAAGCTTTCGGAAGGGTTCAAGGTTTCGCAGGTTTGGAGATTCACAGCCTTTTAGTACTTCACGAGAGATGCCCTTCCGCAAGCGGAGGACAGGCTTTCGGAGCTAAAGCCGCCTCAGCATAACGCCGCACATGCAGCCGGTCCTTCGATCGTTTAGACCGGGTGAAAGCTTGAAACTTGAAATCTGCGAAACTTTGTCTTACGTGGAGACCAGCACGCGGTCCTCGGAGCCGCACACGCGCACGCAATTGCGGCCGCTGCGGCGGGAGAGATACAAGGCAACATCGGCGGCGTGCAGCAGGAAGTGGGCACCCAGACCTTGCGTGTTCGCGCCCATGCCGCTGGCTCCGATGCTCACCGCAATATTCAGTGGGGCGGCGCCGGCCGTGATGGGAGTTTGGGTTACGCTGGCACGCAGGCGTGTCACTACCGATGACAGATTTTCCGGGGCAATCTCCGGAATGATAACCAGAAATTCTTCCGCTCCGTAGCGACCCACGGAATCGTAGGTGCGCAGTGAAGCACGGAGGCGCTGCGCAACTTCCTGCAGCACAGCATCGCCGGCCTGGCGGCCGTGGAGGCGGTTGATCTCGCGCAAATGGCAGAGATCAACCTTGAGAATGCCGAGAGCTTTCCTGGTGCGCAGGGCGCGCGCCAGCTCCCGGTCGAGCGTGGACGCGATCATATCGCGGTTGAAGATGCCGGTGAGGGCGTCGTGGGTAGCGCCAAACTTCATCGCTTTTTGCGCCGCTGCGAGCTGATGCTGCAATTGCAGAATCCGCTGGCCGGCGCGCAGGCGCATTTGCAGGTCAGAGGCGCGAAAGGGCTCCTGCAGGCAGTCATCGGCGCCGGCCTCGAGGCCAGCGGCTACTTCCTGCTCATCGTTTTTGCCGGTGAGCAGCACGACGTAGGTGCGAGCCGAGCGTCGCCGCTTGATTTTGCGGCACAGCCCCGGCCCATCAAGGCCGCGCAGCTTCTGTCCCACCAGCGCCAGCGTGGAACCGCCAGGCTGACGCAGCAACTCCAGAGCGTGTTCTCCGTTGAAGGCGGGCATGGCCGTGTAAGCCCAGTCTTTCAGCCACGCCAGCACGGCAAGGCGACGCGCCTTGTCACCTTCGGCCACGATGATCGGCCAACTCTCCTTTGCCGCCTTTTCAGCTGCAGCAGGAGCTACACTTGCCTGTTCCTCTACCGTGTCCATGCAAATTTCGACCCGTGTTCTTGTCGAGCCTAACGCTATTGTTCAATGGCAGGCGTGTAATTCGAGAGCAGAGTTACTTTCGGGTGGAGGAGGGTCGGTGCCAATCCGGGCTACGCTTCATTTTGGAAAACTTTTTCACCACAGAGACCCGGAGAACACAGAGGAAATAATAGTGATTGATTGGTGGCCTTGCAGCCTTCCAGGCACAAAACCAGGGCAAAAAATCCCATTCAACCTGAGACCGCGACGGCAGCCACGTGCGTGCGCGTGAGGGCTTGCAGGACCGGCGTTGTGACCAGCGTGGTGACGATCGCCATGATCACCAGCATGGCAAACAATGTGGGAGAGAGAACGCCCAGATCCAGGCCAACATTCAGCACAATCAGCTCCATCAGTCCCCGAGTGTTCATCAGGATGCCGAGGGAAGCGGCCTCGTCCCAGGGCAATCCCGTGAGCCGCGCAGCGATGCTGCCGCCGCCGAACTTGCCCACTGATGCCACCACGATGATCAGCAGGCAGATGAGCCAATTCCCCACGCCGTGGACCAGCGCAATTTGAGTTCGGAGGCCGGTGAAGGCGAAAAACACGGGCAGGAAGAGCACCACTACCAGGTCTTCGAACTTTTCATTTATGTCGCGAGCGAGCGGGGAATTGTGGGGAATGATCGCGCCGACCAGGAAAGCGCCAAACAGGGCGTGAATTCCGATGCGTTGGGTGGCCAGCGCGGCCAGCAAGAGGGCGGCGCAGACGATGACCACGGAATCCTTGCTGGTCTTGTCCTGCCAGGACTGCCGATGGGCAAACCAGACGGCAGCCGGCCGCAGAAGCACCAGCACGCCGAAGATGAAGACAGCGGTCAAGGTCAGAGTAATAAGAACACGCCCGGCATGAGCGCGGGCCAGGCTTACCACAAAGGCGAACAGACACCACGCGGTTACGTCGTCCACAGCGGCACAGGCCAGGGCTACCGTGCCCATGCGGCTCTTATGCATCTGACGGTCGGTGAGAATGCGTGCCAGCACGGGAAACGCGGTGATGGACATGGCCACTGCGAGAAAAAGCGCAAACACAGTGAAAGGCACATCCCGGGTGGAAAACAAAGGATAGAGCCACAGGGCAAGACCGCCGCCGAGCAGAAAAGGCACAATGATGCTGGCGTGGGAGATGGCCACCGAAGTATGCGAACGCCCGCGCAGCAAGTCGGTGTCCAGTTCCAAGCCGACCAGGAACATATACAGGATGACGCCGATCTGCGAAAGCACCGAAAGATAGGGCGTGATGCTCGTGGGAAAGAGATAAGAGGCGAATCCGGGAGAGATGTGACCCAGGAATGATGGTCCCAGCAGAATGCCGGCAATCATTTCGCCAATCACCTGCGGCTGGCTCATCTTGCGAAACGCCGCGCCCAGCACGCGGGCAAAAACCAAAATTACCACCAGGGAAAGCAGAACATGCGTGAGAACACCGGGCGGCTGGGAAGGAACAGGCACGCCAAATTTCAACAGGCCCTCGGGTTCGGGCGCGTGCAGCAGAACGCCTGCCGAACACACCAGCCAGAACAGAGCAGCAGCGGCGGCGACCATCAGGCCGTAGAGCAGTGGGGTTCTTAGCTTGCACACGATGCACCCAAGCAATCCGACGGCGGCGCGCCTTGGGCATTGATTGTAACCGCTGGCTGGGCTCAGGCAGCGTGTATACTCAAAAATTGCAGCTCACAATCAGGCAAAGCGATGGTTGGATGCGAGTAGTGGTATGCGTGATTGCGGCGACCGTACTCGAGCCAACGGCATGCAGGTGTCTGCAACCTGTCCTGTGAGCTGAGAATCTGAAATGGCGATGCCCCCCTTTCACCTGGTACTTCCGGTCGCACTCCTGGCCGGTTTTGTGGGTGCCATGAGCGGAATGGGAGGAGGCATCATCCTGATTCCGGCTCTCACGCTGTTGGGCGTGGACATCAAGCACGCTATCGCCATCAGCATTCTTTCTGTAATTGCCACCTCCAGTGGCTCCGCATCCGCCTACGTACGCGATCACATCACCAACCTGAAAGTGGGCATGTTTTTGGAGATGTTCACCATCGTGGGTGCGCTGGCGGGGGCGGCCATCACTCTCGCCTCTTCACCGCGCCCTCTTTACATTGCCTTTGGCGCGGTGCTGCTGGGGTCGTGGCTGGCGCTGCTGCTGGCCGGACATAAATCCTGGGAGAGCGCGGCCCCCCAGGACGGAATAACACGCTGGCTGGAGCTGGAAGGCAGCTACCCCGACCAGGCGCTGGGACAGACCGTCCACTACAAAGCTCGCCGCGCCTACCTGGGGGCGCCGCTGATGTTCGGCGCGGGGGTGATCGCGGGACTTCTGGGGATCGGCGCCGGAGCGGTGAAGGTTCTCATTCATGACCTGGTGATGGGATTGCCGCCCAAGGTGTCTACCACCACCAGCAACCTGATTATCGGAGTCACCGCTTTGGCCGGCACCAGCGTCTACCTGGCCGCGGGATTGATCCATCCCGGGCTGGCAGCGCCGGTCATCCTGGGAGTGGTGCTGGGGGCCTTCCTGGGAACGCGACTGCTGGTGCGCTTAACCAATCAGGCGGTGCGCCGCTTCTTTCTTCTGATCCTCGCGATTTTGGCCATAGAAATGGTCGTCAGGGGCATTCGGGGCGCATGATGGCAGACACTTTGAGTTCCTCACCCACCGTACAGAGCGCCCAGGAACGGCGCCAGCTGGAAATGGATGTGCTGGTCGGCTACATCCTTCTGGTCGGGGTGCTGCTGAGCATGACGCTGATTGTCGCCGGACTGCTATGGAAATACATCCAGACTGGCGGTGCCCGGCTGGAGTACGAACTCGCCGGCATGAACCTGTTTCAGTTTGTCGTGTCGGAAATCCACCTCGCGGCCCTCGGCCAGATGCGCCCGCGCCTGCTGATCAACATGGGTATTGTGGTCCTGATGCTGACTCCGTTCTTTCGTGTGCTGGCCTCGGTGGCGTACTTCCTGGTGGTGCTGAAGAACTGGAAGTACACCGTGTTTACCCTGTTCGTTCTTCTGGTGCTGACCGGCAGCCTGTTTCTGCGTTAATGGCAAATCCTTCCCGAGCAGGGCCGCTTGACAGAAGCAATCCTTTAGTCCAACATGGCGTCATACGACATGTCGGTAAATGAGCTATGGAGACATTCCCCTTAACTGAACCGGTATTGCTGGTCCTGCTGAGCCTGGCGGAACAGCCGCGGCATGGCTATGCCATCTTGAAGGACATTGAATCCATGAGCCGTGGCCGCGTGCTGCTCAGCACCGGCACCTTGTACGGCGCGCTGCAGCGCCTGCTCGGCGAGGGCTGGATCGAACGCGTCCAAGAAGACGATGCTCCGCGAGACCGGCGCACCTACCGGCTGACCGCGCGCGGGCGGCGCAATCTGCAACTGGAAATCGAACGCATGCGCCACCTGAGCAAGGTGGCTGCCCTGCGCACGGCCCGCAAGGAGGCGTGATCGTGGCGCTTACGGTTTACTGCTGGTTGTTATGCCTGTATCCGGGAAGCTACCGCGAGGAATTCGGCAAGGAGATGACGTCTGTCTTCCGCGACGCGCGAAGCGAGCTTCCACCAGGGCTGGCTGTGAAGATCAGCTTCTACGGGCGCGAATTTTCTGGGCTTTTATCGGGGGCCCTGCGGGCGCACTTTGACCGTCTGTTCGGCCCTGCCCTTTCCTTTCGGAGATTCTATATGCAACCCCAATTTCGTTTTCCGCGCTCCACCGTGTTCCTGATGCTGGTGATTTTCGCCGGTACAATCCTCACTATTGTGGAGGCCAGCAAGATTGCCGGCGATACGCGCGGCTGGAGTGGAGTATGGCCATCGTTGGGATCCGTTCTGGTATTCATGCTGCTGACGATGTGCGCCGCTGCCGCGATCGTCTGGGGGAATTCTGCACACCCTGCGCCGTAGCGGCGCGCATCGCCTGGAGAACGTGCAAAGCTGGATCGATCCCGTCAAGTCGAACGGTATATGACACAGTATGCAGCGACTTCCGCACCGGTCCAGGGTCGACCTCCATGGCGGGTATGGCGCCTCTGCAAATGGCTCATCGTCTCAGTGGGTGTGCTCCTTCTCGCCGGCGCCGTGTATCAATTTTCGATGGTGGAATGGGAAAGCCATCGCTATCCTTCTCCCGGCCGCAGTGGTTGGTCGCCTTCTTAGGGCCGGCCGTTCCAGATTTCAGTATACGAGCTGCTGCCTTCACCCACTAGGTCCAGATAGCTCCTATCCTGATCGGTTGCGGCCGCTTCCAGTGCCATTCCGGTGCGCTGAGGCGCCGTTGCCGTTTTGCGGCAGCTTGGCGACAATGCGCCGCAGACTGGAGGCGGCCTTTCCGCCGTAAGAACGCAAGCG
>DATFDP010000134.1:0-7634 GCA_035252015.1 Terriglobales bacterium | reverse complement strand
GGCCAGCGCGCGCAGCATGAGCAGAGAAATGGCAATCGGCGCTACCCAGCTTACGGCGCCAAAAGCAAGCCGCATGGTCTGCGGGATGGGGCCGATCACATTGATGGGTTGGTCGCCAACAAAAGTCACGACTGAACTCGTTCCCAGGATGAACATCAGAGCGATGATCGGTGCTGAAATGGCGACGGACTGGCCAATGGTGCGCGCGGCGCTGCGGGTTTCTCCGGCCAGGATGGCGACGTATTCAAATCCGCTGAGCGCGCCAACAGTCATCTGGCCGAAAATGGCGAGGCTGAACCAGGAGGCCCGCGGCATCTGCCAGGGCACAGGCTCATAGTGCCGGATGGAATGGTGAAGCAGGGCCCATACGGGCAGCGCCAGCAGAATCACATAGGCCGTCATGATTCCGATGCTGCCGATGTTGTGCAGCCACTTGCCGATGTCCAGGCCGCGAATGGCAACCAGCGTGATCCCCGCCATCACAGCGCCAGTCATCGCCACAGTGGCGACTTTGCTGCCGGGCAGCCAAGCGCCTGCTGGTCCAAGAATGTATGAGGCGTCAGTGGGCAGAACAAAGATGATTGCGCCGGTGACGATCACGGCATAGACCCAGAGGTTCCACGCGGTCAAGAAGCCGGCCATCTCGCCGAAGCCGGATTTGGCCCACTGGTAGAGGCCGCCTTCCAGCGGCATCATGCGGTTCAGGTAGATGACCACGATGGCCAGCGGAACGTAGTAGAGCAGCATGGAACCCAGCCAGAACGCCACGTGCGCGCGGCCGAGCTTGGCTGCGATTCCCACCCAGGTGGAGCCCACCACGCACAGCACTTGCGCCATGACCAGATCGCCAAGCCCAAGTTCCTTGCGCAAGCCGGCCTGTTCGATCGTGGTTGGGTCTGGCACGGCTGACAATCATGCCACAGAGAATGGGGTTGTGCATTAAATAGAGGAGGAACACCCCACCACGGAGACACGGAGACGCGGAAAAAAACGAACCTTACTGCTGCACTGTTCTCGTCCGCAGGTTGAACGTGTCACCGGGATGGAGAATGTAATACGCTTTATCGCCATGCTTTTTGCCGTCGTGGATCAGGACTTCGCCGTCCATGGTTTTAAACGTATCGCCATGGACAAGAATGGCGGCGCCCTGGTCGATGCCGATGCCCAGCAGGTCAGGATGAGCGGCGATCACCGGGTCCAGGTCGTCTTCGCGATGGCGCACCACAACGTGCTGATCAATGGCCGAGCCGGGCAGCAGGGCGAAGCCGGCTTCATGGCCGGGGACCATCATGATGCGGTTGTCGCCGTCGGGATTGTCGGGATGCGCGGCATCTCCGCGCACCAGGAATGAGCCCTGAATGGTGGCGCCGGCGGAGCTGCCGCCCACCACGCCGCCGCGCGCGAGCAGCGCCTTAATTTCATGCTCCACGCGTGTACCCAGGTACGCGTCGGCAAGGCGCCATTGCCGTCCGCCTTCAAACCATACGCCGGAGGCGTTCCGCAGGATGTCAGCGAACTTTTCTGAGTTGGCGATATTTCGGTCGCGCGTGTGCAGCACGATGACGTGCTTCACGCCGAAGCGCTTGGCAAATTTCTCGCCGTCATGGGCCACATCGATCATGGAGTCGGACGCCGCGGTGGGAATGAAGACGAAGTTCGCGTCAGGACCTCCGGCGAGTTCGACGAATTTATTGCGCTCGTCGGCCAGGGCCGCTCCGCCGCCGTGGATCATCAGCCAGCCTTTTGCGGGTCCGATGGTTGGACTGTGATCATAACCGGCGGGGCTGGCCGCGAGCGGGCTTAGCAAGATAGCAAAACACAAAAGGGATTTGATTGCTGATAACAAGCTTTCCCTGCAGCTCATTTGCGCCTCCGGATCGCGATGCGAGTGGTCTGCCTCTTACGCCGACGCGCGCCGCGCGCCGAGAGTTGATTCTACTTGGCTTTGATTCCTCGGGAAACAGATTTCAGCCGCGAATCAACGCGAATGGTCGAACTCGCTTGATCCCTCCGGAGAAAGCTGCATAATGTGAGGCGGTTAGCATACTCGTGAGAGAGGGGTAATGAAAAAGCCGGTTTGCGTGAGATCCGGTTGCTGTGAGCCCCGGTTCGTGTGAGCAGAAGATGAGCAGTAAAGCGCCAGAGCGGAAGATAGACGAGCCAGAGTCAGCCAGCGCCGCAACTCCGGAAGACAGCAGCTTCGCGCGAAGGCTGCGCGGCTTTGGGCCTGTCGGATTGCTGGCGATTGTAATTGTGCTGGCAGGCAACGCGCTTGTGGTTCCGGGGAGCGCGGTGCTGGCTCTGATTTGGGCGCGCTGGTCCCAGACGCCATGGGAGGAGATTGGATACGTGCGGCCGCGAAGCTGGGCCGCAAGCGCCGCCATTGGGATTGCCTTTGGCGCGGCACTGAAACTTGCGTTGAAAGCGGTGATCATGCCGCTACTGGGCGCGCCAGAAATCAATCACGCCTACCACTACCTGGCAGGAAATCGTGAAGCAATTCCGGCAACATTGTGGCTGCTCATTGCCGGAGCAGGATTTGGAGAAGAAACCATCTTCCGCGGTTACATGTTCGAGCGTCTGGGAAAGCTGCTGGGAAAAAGCGTTGCCGCGAAAACGGCGATCGTGCTGATCACGTCCACCTTGTTTGCCTTGGCTCACTATTCCACACAGGGGCTCCCGGGAGTGGAACAGGCGGCGGTGACCGGGCTGGTGTTCGGGACGATTTTCGCCGTGAGAGGACAAATTTTTATGCTCATGTGCGCGCATGCGGCCTTTGATCTGGTGGCCTATGTGCTGATCTATTGGGAGCTTGAGACGCGCGTGGCGCATTGGGTGTTTCGGTAGGATCGTCGTGATCGGCGGAATGGCAAATTTACCGCGGATCAACGCGGATGAACGGGGATCGGGATCGCTGTGATGTTCTGAGGAATATGCCGGGCCTTCGGCCCTCAGAGGCAAAAATCTTTCCTTTAAGCCTTCACGGCGTGGGCTACCGTTATGACGGGCCTTCGCCCTTGAAGCCAAGAGCAAAAGACCAACAGCCAAAAGCCAACAAGCTACTAATGGCTAATCGCTAATGGCTGCTCACGCTGCCATCTGGGGCGGAAACAGCACGGGCTCTAGTAACACCTGGCGGGTTTCTTCTGAGGTGAGGCGTTCGTCGGCGGTATAGAAATCGGCGCTACCGCGAGGCGACTTTCTTATGGAGAGCATGCCGCCCTCGGGCGCGCCTTTCGTCTGGTTGTTAATGACCGCGTAATCATATCTGACAACGCAGTTATCAAAGTCGGCGTGCAACACCAGTTCAAGTCCTGAAACGGAGTTTCTTACGCGATAAAGATCGTCGCCTTCAGTGGCGAAATCGGCTTGCGAGCTGCGCGCATTGAACTCTGCGACGTCCGCTTGCAACTCTTTACCCAACAAGCGCCAGCGTTCACGCGCAGCTTGAGCAAATTGAAGTTGCTCATTTTGTTGCGCTTGAGAATCGGCGGTGGAATTGCGGCGGCGGTAGTTTTCAATCCAACTCATGCAAGAGTTGGGATGAAGGTTTCCTCAACCCAGATGCTTGCTTGCAATCCGGCACTGCTGCGGTATACTTGCGCTGCCCTCCGCAGAGGCATTCCGGGCAAGGTGTCGCGGAGGTTTTGCCGGGTTGTCTCTTGGCTCGTGGTGCGATATAGTCTCAGCCCGGTTCAACTACACTGATTTCGTGCCCACGCCGGAGATGATTCGATGAGCGCTACACCGTCTTCCACCGGCCATAACCGGGTCAGCCTGGTGCCCTATGGCCTGAATGAACAGCACCCCAATAATTACAAAGATATTGTCGACGCCATGTGGGAGAACCGGGACAATCTCGGTTACGCGTGGCGCATTCTGCGCGATGGCTGCTGCGATGGCTGCTCACTGGGCACCACCGGCATGCATGACTGGACCATGAAAGGCGTTCACCTGTGCGCGGTACGCCTGGCCCTGCTGCGCTTCAGCACCATGCCTGCCATGGACTGGCACCTTCTGGAAGACGTGGGGCCGCTGAAGAACAAGACAGAAAAGCAGTTGCGCAAGCTGGGCCGGCTGGCTGTACCGATGATCCGCCGCAAGGGCGACAAAGGCTTCCGTCGCGTGACGTGGGACGAGGCGCTGAACACGATTGCGGCGCAGATCAAAGTCACCGATCCCAAGCGGGTTGGCTGGTATATGACATCGCGCGGTCTGACCAATGAAGCCTATTACGCACACAACAAAGTGGCGCGCTTTGTGGGGACCAACCACGTGGATACAAGCGCGCGCATTTGCCACGCGCCCAGCACAGCGGGCTTGAGCGCCACGGTGGGCTGCGCCGCCACTACCTGCTCGTACTCGGACTGGATCGGCGCCGACCTGGTTGTGTTTGTGGGCGCGAACCCGGCCAACAATCAGCCGGTTACGACGAAATATCTTTATTATGCGAAGAAGGCGGGGACGAAGGTCTTCGTCGTCAATCCTTATAAGGAACCGGGCATGCAGCGTTACTGGGTGCCGTCGGTGACAGAGAGCGCGCTCTTCGGGACCAAGATTGCCGATGACAACTTCCAGGTCCATGTGGGCGGCGACGTTCCGTTCTTCTACGGCGTGCTGAAGCACCTGATTGAGAACAATTGGATTGATCGGGAGTTCATAGCGGCGCGCACAGTGGGCTGGGAACAGGTGGAAGCCAAGGCTCGCAGCCTGCAATGGGCCGATTTGGAGCGCGGCTCCGGGTTGACGAAGGCTGATATGTTCCGCTTTGCCGAGACATTTGGCAAGGCGCGCCACGCGATCATCGTGTGGAGCATGGGGATCACGCAGCATCGCTACGGCACTGACAATGTGCGGTCGATTGTGAACTTGCAGCTTGCCAAGGGGAACATTGGGCGTCCGCATACCGGGCTGATGCCGATTCGCGGCCATAGCGGTGTGCAGGGTGGCGCGGAGATGGGCGGCATGCCCGGCGCGTATGTGATGGGGTTGCCGGCGACGGAGGAGAACGCGAAGAAGTTTGCCTCGCCGGAGGTGTGGGGCTTTGAGCCTCCGAGCTGGAAAGGCTTGAGTGCCGCGCACATGGTTCTTGCAGCCGAACGCGGCGAGATTGACGTGTTGTGGCAGACTGGCGGCAACTTTAAGCAGACGCTGCCGGAGCCTGACCTGGTAGAGCGCGCGCTGGGAAAGATCAAGCTGCGCGTGCATCAGGACATTGTCGCCAATCCCACGATGATGGTGGATCCGGCAGACACCGTGGTGCTGCTGCCTTCGAAGACCCGGTACGAGCAGCGCGGCGGCGGAACGGAAACCAGCACGGAACGGCGCATCATCTTTAGTCCGCAGATTCCTGGCGGGCCGGATATTCCCGAAGCCAGAGATGAATGGGAGATCCCGGTCATGATGGCGGAGAAGCTGGATCCAGTTCGGGCCAGAGCCGCCTTCCCCTGGAAAAACACCGAGGACATCCGCAATGAGATAGATCGCGTCTGTCCTACCTATAAAGGTATAGCTGCTCTGAAAAAGAAGGGAGACAACTTCCAGTACGGCGGCCCCAGGCTGCTGGTGGATCGTTGCCTCACTCCGGACGGCAAAGGGCACTTCAGCGCCGTTGAGTTGCCGGAAGAGAAGGTTCCCGCGGGCAGGTTCCTGCTGGCGACGCGGCGAGGAAAACAATTCAACAGCATCATCAACGCGGAAGTGGACCCGATTACCGGCGCTCGCCGCGAAGACGTGATCATGGCGCAGGAAGATGCCGATCGGCTCGGGCTGAAAGAAGGAGATTCCATCACCCTGCGCAATGAACTGGGACAGTACCACGGGCGAGTGAAGATCGACCGCGTAAAGCCAGGGTCGCTTCAGGCGCACTGGCCGGAGATCAACGTGCTGGTTCCGGCAGGGCGGCTCGATCCCAGCGGAGTGCCCGATTACAACGCGACGGTGGAAGTGGTCGGCGCTCATTGCCTGACAGGCGCGGGAGCGCAAGGCGAAGCAAAGACCATCAGCGCGTGAGCTATTGCGCTTTCTGTGCGGCCCGGGCCGCGACGGGATGTCGTAAAGAATGAGATCGACTGAAATACCTGCTGGCCCTGCTGTTGAACGAAAAAAATTAATTTCACTCTGAAGAGGTGAATGATATGGCGTCAGATCGTCTTCCAAACCGTTGGGGGATCGCAGTCGCCGCAGTGCTGATGCAACTCTGCTTGGGCGCTGCATACGGCTGGAGTGTGTTCAAGATCCCCTTAATCAAGACTGAGCATTGGACTGAAACCTCAGTGCAGCTCAATTTCACACTGGCCATTTTCTTCCTGGGCGTCGGAACCGTCATCGGAGGTCTTTGGCAGGATAGGGTAGGGCCACGGAAAGTGGCGACGGTAGCCGGTGTGCTGTATGGCCTTGGCTATCTGCTGGCCGGCTATGGCGCAGGGCAGCATTCGCTCGGCACGATCTACGCCGGATACGGCGTACTCGGCGGGCTGGGCATGGGCATGGGATACATCACTCCCGTAGCCACGCTGGTCAAATGGTTCCCTGACAAACGAGGCCTCATGACCGGTGTAGCAGTCTGCGGATACGGGGCGGGCGCGCTTGTGATGGCCCCAATTGCCGCGCCTATGATCGTGAGCCACGGCGTTGGCTATACGTTCGCAGCCTTCGGCATCGTTTATCTCATCGTGGTTGTGATTGCTGCTCAGTTCTACGCCAATCCTCCGCAGGGTTGGACACTGCCCGGCTGGACAGCAAAGAGTTCAGTTGCAAAGGCCGCGAGCACTTATAACTTCACCGTGCGTGAAGCCGCCAGCACGTGGCAGTTTTATCTGCTCTGGGCGATGCTTTTCCTGAACGTCTCCGCAGGCATCATGATCATCAGCCAGGCGTCCCCGATGGCGCAGTCCAAAGAGTTTGTCGGAATGACCGCCATCCAGGCAGCCGGCATGGTGGGCCTGATCTCAATCTTCAACGGCCTGGGACGCGTCTTCTGGGCATGGGTGTCAGACTTCATTGGCCGCGCCCGCGTTTACTTCCTGCTGTTCGCCATCCAGGCAGTAGTGTTCTTCATGCTGCCCAAGATCCATGAGGCCACCACATTCAGCATCCTGTTTGCGATCATCGGACTCTGTTATGGCGGCGGCTTCGGCACCATGCCTTCCTTCACGGCCGACTTCTTCGGCCCGAAATTTATGGGAGGCATTTACGGCTGGGTGCTGCTGGCATGGGGCGCCGCAGCCATTCCTTCGCCCATCATGATTGCGCGTTTGCACCAGTCCACAGGCTCCTTCTCAACCGCTGTATATATCATCGCGGGCGTGATGGTGTGCTCGCTGGTTTTGCCGCTGATTGCCAAACGGCCGAACCGCGACGCCAAGGTGCTGAGTGCGCAGGAAAGCGCCGTACGCGCCAGCTAGCAACCTTACTTGTAACAAAAGGCAGGCTTCTAAGAGGCCTGCCTTTTTTCTTCAATATCCATAACCCGTAGCCGGCGCCGGAAGCCGCCGAGTTTCGGAGTCTTTAGTGGGGACAGTTGGGACGTGAATCGTGCCAGCCGCCTTTGATGTAAGCGTACATTTTGTCGGTGAGGTCGCTGGTCAGTTTCACTGTGCTTGCATAGGGATATTGGCCCAGATACTGCGTTG
>DATFDP010000133.1:0-37186 GCA_035252015.1 Terriglobales bacterium | reverse complement strand
CACCAGTTCCTTAAACTCGATGAGCGCCGAATCCGGCAGCTCGGCCACTCCCTTCTCTTTCGCCAGCGACTTCTTCAGCGATCCGCGCTGGTCCATGGCGGCGGCGGCGATCACCCCGCGTTCGTTGGAAACGTTCTTCATGCCCTGCAGTTTGCCCGGGGTAAGCTTCATAAATCCTCCTGAATGAGTGCAGCACTTTATTTTAAATGAAAAGGGAGCGACGACCGGGAGCTTTCTCGCTGACTGGTTAATTTGCGTCCCGACGTTTGGGGCGAGCCGGCCTAGGGGAAACGGAATGCAGCGGGAGTACAATCAGGCTTCGCAGAACGGAACCAGGCAATGAGGGCTTTTTGCAGACCTGCTTTGCTGAGCGCGACAGCTCTTGTCCTCTGCTCCGCGCTTCCAGCGGTCGCGCAAGATAAATTCAAACAAGGGCCGGGAAATACCTATTTCGTCAGCTGTCTGACTGACTCCTCGGGCACTTTTTCCGGTAGTAAGAACGAGCGCAGTGAAGTATCACACTCGCCCGACGGTTCCACCCTCGCGTACACAGAGACAGTCGCAACCTACTCACAGGAGTGCAGAAATTCTTCAGACCTCTACCTTAAAACACAGGATAAAACGAATTACAAACTTGTCTTCCAACGGACCGGCACCAGCGGAGAGATGGGCAATGGAATCAGGATTGTAGCCTGGTCAAAGAACTCTGGCTTCCTGCTATTTGAGGTACTGAAGTGGCAGTATGGATCCGATGCTCCTGCGGAAAACGAGATGTGGGTCTACAACGTCCGCACCGGCAGTTGTGCCCAGTTGCAGATAAATGAACTTCGTGAGGTGTTCGGAGCCGGATGTCTGGTGGATATAGAACCGATAGGCTTCGTTTCTGACGATGTAGTCGGCCTGCAAGTCTTGGCCAGGCAATACTATGAACCTGAAGGCGACATGCGAAAGCCCGAATGCCTGGAAAAGCAGGGGACTTGGTACTACGACCTGAACAGCAATGAGATCACCCCGCCACAGGGGAATAATTAGCCCAGACTCCCAGCCTGGCCAGCTCAAGAAGATTGCCCATCAGGATCACGAAAACAAAGGCCCATGCCGCCGCGCTCCCAGGAGACGGTGCTTTCAATTGCGACCACATTCTGCTCCAACCAGCTTGGCCAGGCGTGCAATGGTTCGATTCGAGAGTGCTCCCTCGCCAATACGCGAGCGGAAATCAATGTCGCCCACCAAGCTCATAACCGGTTCACCTGAAAGGACCATTCACTTCCTTTCCGAGGGCACCGTCAAATCGTGAGTGCCAACCGCCCAGTACATCGTGCGGGCCAGCACGGTCGCTTCGGGAGGTTCAAGGACTCTTACTTCGATCCGGTGCGGGCCGGGATGCGGATCTTTTGGCTGAAAACTTAACATGTATCGGTTGTGCAGGTGGTTGGTGAAATCCGTCAAGTCAGCCTCGAAGCCTCTGCGAGATTTGAACAGTTCGTACTCTCCTCCGCTCAGAGATGCCATTGCCTTGGTGGCATTGCGACGAAAAGCCTGGCGCGTCATTACCAGAGGCGCCCAAAGGTCCGGACAGCAGTCGCGCCATTCATCCTTGTTGCTGCCGCGCTCCGTATCGAGCACCTGCGACAGGGAAGGCGAAAACGGCAGGGCGTAGAGAACGGTATTCGTATCTCCCAGCGACCTCACTAGTTCATCAATCTTAGCTGTACGGCTGCCGTGATCCCGGGTTTCGCTGATCAGCAGCACAATGCGCTGGTGTCCTGCCGGAGCATCTTGCAACAGCCGTATGGCGTAGGCGACCGCATCGAGGATTGCAGCACCATCATCTCCCGGTTTCAAGCGCGCAAGATCCGTCCGCAATAAATTGCCATCCCTAGAGAAGGGCTGCACGAGGTGGACGTGGCTGTCGAATTCGAGGAGCCCGATTTGGGACCCTTCTTGGTCGAGGGTGGGGAGGAGCAGGGAAGCTAATCCGCGGATGCGCGCAAACTCGCGTTTGGCCCTGCGACCTGTTTGCACCGCTACAAGAACCGAAACCGGTGTGGTGACTTGGGCCTCGGCGTCATCGAGTTCCACTTTTTGCGGAACTCCATCGTCTCGAACAACGAAGTCTTTGGCGCGCAGGCCATACACGATGTTGCCATGCGCATCGCGTACTAAGACCGGGACCAGCACTATATTTGACTGGCTGTGAAAATGGGGCTCCTGAGCCTCGCCAACCGCCGTAAGCAGACAGAGCAGAAGGCAGACAGCTACTTGGGACAGCATCCTTCCATTTTCGCACCACGAATCGGAACGGACGGGCATATCACCATCCGAAAAAGCGCGAACTAGCCAGCTCGTCAGCCGGCGAGCCATCCCGCTGCTTCATTGCCGCAGCGGCAGGCCGCTGAGGATGGCGCGCTGCTTGGCGATGAGGGACTCCACACCGCGCCGCGCCAGCTGCATCATCTCGCGGAGTTGCTCGTCGTCGAACGGACGCTGCTCGGCGGTGGCCTGAATTTCCACAATCTTCTTGGCGCCGGTGAGCACGAAATTCATGTCAACTTCGGCGCGCGAATCTTCCTCGTAGGCGAGGTCGAGCATGATGGTGCCGTCCACAATGCCAACGCTAGTGGCGGCTACGAAGTCACGGATGGGAGCGGCAGTGAGCGTGCCCGCTTCCACCAGCTTTTGAAGTGCCAATCCCAAAGCAACAAAGGCTCCGGAAATCGAGGCGGTACGGGTGCCGCCGTCGGCCTGGATGACGTCGCAATCAATCCAGATAGTGCGCTCGCCCAGGCGGGCCAGGTCGGCGATGGCACGCAAAGAACGCCCGATGAGCCGCTGAATTTCCTGCGAACGCGCCGCCGGCCTGCCCCGCGTGACTTCGCGCGGCGTGCGGGTGAGGGTGGAGCGGGGCAGCATGCCGTACTCGCTGGTGATCCAGCCCTTGCCGGTGTTGCGCAGGAATTGCGGCACCGCTTCCTCGACCGAAGCGGTGCAGATCACCCGCGTGTTGCCGACCTCGATGAGCGCCGAGCCTTCGGCGGTGGAGATGAAATCGGGGATGATATTGACTGGGCGCATTTGGTCGGGAGCGCGGTTGTCGCTGCGGTAGATCATCGTGGTCTTCGATTAAAACACAATGGAATGTCAAAGAAGTAATCAGGACTCAGGAGTCAGAAGTCAGCGGAAACTGGGGAGTCGGTAGTCAGGAGTCCGCAGTCGGCGTGCAGCCTGAGGATCTGAGGTGCGGGAGTAAGTCTCGTTACCTCGAGGGTAGGTTGCAAGTAGCTTTTAGCTGACTCCTGACTAATGGCTACTCGCTCCGCCCATCTGGCCTACCTCGCGGTTCACCGCCGCCACGTCGTAGAAGTCGGCCAGGTCGGCGTGGCCGGCCAGGGTTTCGCGTTCCTGGCCATTCACCAGGATCTTTACTTGTGCGACGCCGGGCAGATTGGCGGCCAAGGTCTGCAGTAACGAAAACACCGTGAGCTCCTCCACCATGACCCCGGAGCGATGTCCGCTGGCGAAAGCGTCATTTAGGTCCACCACCGCTGTGCCGTTCACAAAATACACGTCGTTGACGTCGGCGCCGACTGGCAGGGGATGTGTGGAATCTTTCTGGGTGTAGCGGGCGATCAGGGCGCGCAGGATGGCTTGGGCGCGCAAAGTGGGGTCGGAAGGCAAGGTGAGGCTGGCCTCCTCGCGGCGCAGTGCCCCCTGCTGATCGTCCGCGACGTACAGGGCCACGGTGAGGGGAGCGCCCGCGTTGGGCGGCGCCACCGGCTGCTGCAATTCCGTGTTCTGCGGCGCTTGGCTGGCATGGCGCTTTAGAGTCCACACATAGACTCCGGTAAGAAGCGCGGCGGCAAGCAGCAGGGCGAAGGTAATTTTCAGGTGGCGCGGAATCATGGCGTAGCCCCCTGCTGGGCTCGGGCCACACCAGCGGCAATAGCGGCGGCCACCACTTCCTGATAAGCAGGAGAATTGAGCTGGCTCACGTCCGTGCCCGGGGGAACCACCTCCACCGCCACTGCCGCGCCGGCAATGTGGTTCAAGGGCGGCAAGGGCGCCGACATCTGCCTGATGGCTAGATTGACCTTCGCCAACTCAGAGGCGATGTCGCCGGACAAAGTCTGGCTGGAGGAAAGGAATGTGGCTTGCGCCGTATCCCAGGGGAGGAATGGGCCGCTAGCCGGCGTAATGGGCGGCAGCAGAGCGGTATAGAGGCGCACGCCGGTGCCCAGGCTGCCGGCGTGAATCGTGATATAGAAGCGGGCGCGAGAGGTGTTGGCCATGGTGGCACGTTGGTCCAGGGTTAGGGCAGTATCGGAATTGCGCAACATCATGGTGCGCACGCCACGATTCTCCAGGTCATTGTGCAGGCGCAGAGCGATGCCCAGGGTCACATCTTTTTCCGCCAGTGTATCGCTCAGGGCGGCGCCTGTCTCGGTGCCGCCATGGCTGGCGTCTACCACCACGACGGGAGGAGGCGCTGAAGGTACGGGAGCAGCAGTAGCGGGCGCAGGCTGCTGGCCAGAAGGGACTGAGGGCGGCTGGCCAGGGGCCGCAGCAGCAGATGGAGCAGGGGCAGGCGCGGCCGCCGGCGTTGGGGTTGCGGGCTGGGGCTTAGCCTGGGCCACGATTTCAACTACCGGACCGACGGTGATGGTTTTGCGGTCGGCGCTGAAGCGCGCCAGCAGCGGCACGTTGCTGCTCAGCGTCAGTTCGGCGACCCCATCGGCCTCGCGGTAGCTCAGGGAAGGGATGGACTTGTTTTCGAAGCTGATGGTGCCGGGGCTGGGGTGCAGCAGAGGCTCGCGGGCGAAGGTCATGCGCAGCTGGCCGGGCTCAGTGGCGATGGAGGGATTTACGGGGCCGGAAAAAGTCAGCACCACGGAATCGGCGGGCGTATGCACCGATTGGGCGGTGAAATGCACGGCCACTTGGCCGAGGAACAGGCGGCGGGAGCTTTCATGCAGCTCCACCGGCTGCCCGAGCAGATGGGAAAGGAGGGGCACAATGCCGGCCAGCGGGACCAGGCCGCGGCCGTCCTGAAAATAGAACGGCGAGGGCAGATCCAGGCGTTTGTTGCCGGCCTTGACCTCAGGTTTGCCATCCTGAAATTCCAACTCGGTTCCATTGAAGCGCACCTTCCACTTGCGCCCATCCTGGCGCGCGCTCAGTTGGCCGAGGGGATCAAGCAGATCGAGGATGCCGACATAATCCCGCCCCGCATTCTGCTGCAGAGGCACAGCAAAGCTGCCCCGGGGCGCGTACACGGAGAGGCGCTGCAGGGAGGACGCGGGCTGCGGTTGCGGTGGCCAGATCAGCACCAGGAGCAGAGCTAATACGGGACTAACGCGATAGTGGAATGGGGCAGAGCCCCGTCCCCAGACGAACCCCCGTCCCCACACGAACAGAGGTTGTGTGCAGCGGAAACGGTCAATCCAGGGCATAAATGGCAAGCCCACTCAGGAGCTTGGGATAAAAGTCAGTGGATTTTTGCGGCATTACTTCGCCCGCCAGGGCTATGGCGGTCATCTGCTCAATGGGCACCGGATTGAGGAGAAAGGCGACATTGGCGCCAGCGCTGCGCACGCGCTGCACCGCTTCGCGGGCATCGCGCAGGTACTCCACGTTGCACTGCTCGCGGATGGCTTCCTCGTTGATGTTAAGCACGCTTTCGAGCACCACTTTGTGCAGACGTACCACGTCCAGTTCCGCTTGTCGCGGAGAGACAGCGTCCAAGGCGGAGTGTTTGGTTGCGGGGTTGGCGAGAAAAAGGAAGGCTTGCTTTGCGGTCACTGCCAGCATGGCGGTTTCGCCGGGGGAAGTGCGGGGTAGCAAGGCAAGGGGATGGTCAGGGTCGAATTCGCGGCTTATGTCGCGCACAGCATAAAAATAACGAGCAGCCGCCACCATCGGACCCGGCTCGAAGTTCGGCAGGCCGAATAACAGGCGATGTGTGGGCAGAATCAGCATTCCCGGGGAATGGGCATTTACCAGCGTCATCATCACCCGTTCGTAAGGCGCCTCAGTATCGGCCTTAGCTGCTGCTGCGCGGCGCTCGTTGCGATAGTTGTGAGCTGTTTCGTACCGGTGGTGGCCGTCAGCGATGATCAGTTTCTGGTCTGCCATATTTCGGCTGACATGCTCAATCACTTTCGGGTCCGAAACCTGCCAGAGCTTGTGCGCCACTCCGTATTCGTCGGTAACGCAGATTTCGGGCTCACACGGCCGAAAGAGTGTAACTTCCAGCGTACTCGAGGGGTCGTTATAGAGCATGAAGATCTGACCAAAGTGGGCGCGGGTAGCGCGCAGCAACTCCAGGCGGTCGGCTTTGGGTTTGGAGAGCGTCTGCTCATGGGGGAAGACCACGCCGGCCGAGTAATCCTCAATCTGGCCCAAGGCGATAAAGCCGCGGCGCTCGTAGCGGCGGCCCCCAACTTCTTCGGGAGACGTGAACTCCTGGGAGTAGGCGTAAAACGAGGGCTGCGCATCCTGGCGCAAAATACCCTGGCGGCGCCACTCAGAGAAATCGCGGGCGGCGCGCGTGTAAAGGTTGTTCCCGTCGTTGTCGCTGGGATCGCGCCGGCCAAGAATAATGCGCACCAGGTTGTAGGGGCTGGCCTCGTAGTAGCCCGCCTGCATGGCGGACGTAATTTTGTCGTAAGGCTGGGTCACGACCTGCTGCAGCGCTACAAGCGCGGGGTTGTAGCGCAAAGCCTGAAAAGGGAAGATCCTTGCCATGAGCGTTTTATTGGTGCTTGGAATTGTAACAAGAGAAAAAGAGGCAGAACTTTCACACGCTTTCCACATCCCAAAGACAGGGGGAATGCATCGTTAAGCCGGAGCCAAGCTGTGGTACTATCGCCTCAAAAGAGGTTGCTATGGCCCGCAATCCTAACGGCGGGCGGGGCGGATTCGTCACCCTGGGACGAGTTGTGAACCTACCAGTCGTAGACCGTAACGCTTTTCATCCCGTAGCGAAAACGCGCCTGCTGGCCTTTGTGGCTGCGGTGGTACTGCTGTTCTTTGCCGCGCCCCGCCTTAGCGCTCAATCCGGTACAGAAAATGACGTGCACATCACTCCACGGACCAAGCCCGCGGAAACCAAAAAGCCCGCCTTAGACCCCGCCTTGGATACCCATACGCGGCCCTTCCATGCCCGTGTGGACCTGGTCCTGGTTCCGGTTACCATTACCGACCCCATGAACCGGCTGGTGACGGGACTGGAGAAGGACAACTTCCAAGTCTTTGAAAACAAGGAACGGCAGGAAATCCGCCACTTCTCCAGCGAGGATGCACCCATCTCCCTGGGGGTGATTTTCGACGTCAGCGGCAGCATGAGCAACAAAATAGACCGCTCCAAGGAAGCGGTGGTGGAGTTCTTCAAAACCGCCAATCCTCAGGATGAGTTCTTTGTGGTGAGCTTCTCCGATGAACCGGAGCTGCTTTCGGATTTCACCAACTCTGTAGAGGACATCCAGAGCCGTCTGATAACGGCTTCGCCCAAGGGGCGGACCGCGATGCTCGACGCTATCTATTTGGCGGTGGCTAAGTTGCGTAACGCCCGGTACGATCGCAAGGCTTTGCTCATCATCTCCGACGGTGGAGACAACCACAGTCGCTACACCGAGGGTGAAATCAACTCCCTCATAAAAGAAGCGGACGTGCAGATTTACGCGATTGGCCTGTTCGACCAGACGCCTCGTACCCAGGAGGAACGGATGGGCCCCGCTTTGCTGGCCGAGGTGACGGATGTGACTGGCGGGCGGACATTTACCATTGATAATCCCAATGAACTGCCGGACATAGCCA
Source organism: Terriglobales bacterium (assembly GCA_035252015.1). Taxonomy (GTDB): domain Bacteria; phylum Acidobacteriota; class Terriglobia; order Terriglobales; family Acidobacteriaceae; genus JAICWP01. The sequence continues at coordinate 29,371 of DATFDP010000133.1, read as the reverse complement.
CCAAAATCGGCATAGAGCTGCGCAACCAATATGTGCTGGGGTATCGTCCAACCAAAGCAGTGCACGATGGCAAGTGGCATAAAATAAAGATCAAGCTGAATCCGCCTAAAGGGCTGCCGCCGCTGCACGTCTATGCCAAAACCGGATACTATGCGCCGTCGGAGTAGCTATCTCCTTTTGCCGCTGCTGGTACTGTGCCTGAGTCTGTGGACTTGGGCGCAAGCGGCGCCCAACACAGCACCGCCGCCGAGTTCTACTCCGTCGGCGCCGCCGCCTTCGCAGGCGCAGCCGCAGCAGGGCGGTGCTGCCGGCGCTCAGCAAGGCCAGCAGCCAGGACAAACCCCGGAAGGCGAGAACAATGGCGTATATGTCTTCCGCGCGCGCGTGGAAGAAGTCGTGCTCCATGCCACGGTCTACGACGACCATGACCACATGGTCACCAATCTTGATAAGGGTGCTTTCCAGATTTTCGAAGATGGGGTACTGCAGACGATCACTTCGTTCCGCCGCGAAGACATTCCCGTGGCCGTAGGCATCGTGATTGACAACTCCGGGTCCATGCGGGACAAGCGCCCTGCTGTGAACCAGGCGGCGGTGAACTTTGTGCGCTCCAGCAATCCTCAGGACGAGGTATTTATTGTCAATTTTAACGATGAGTATTACCTGGACCAGGATTTCACCTCCAGCGTCCCGCAGTTGAAGGACGCACTGGAGAAAATCGAGGCGCGAGGCGGGACCGCTCTGTATGACGCGATTGTAGCTTCCGCGGACCACCTGAAGAAGAACGCCCGGCTGGAGAAGAAGGTTTTACTGGTGGTCACCGATGGCGAGGATAATGCCAGCCGCGAGTCGCTGGAGCAGGCCGTGCGGCGGCTGCAGGCGGAAAATGGCCCTACGGTTTACACCATCGGGCTACTGGGCGGCGACAGGCAGCGGCGCGCCCGGCGGGCGCTGGCCACGGTTGCCGAGGACACGGGCGGAGTGGCTTTCTTTCCCAAGGACCTGAGTGAAGTTGACAGCATTACCCAGGAAGTGGCGCACGACATTCGCAACCAGTACACAATTGGCTACCGGCCAACGCGTCCACAGAGCCAAGGTGGATACCGTTCCATCAAAGTGATCGCGCACGCCCACGGCTATAAAAAGCTGCAAGTACGTACGCGCACCGGCTATTACGCCGGCAGCGAACGGGCCTCAGCGCAATAATCAGCGGCGACTTTCCTCCTGCTGAACTCAACGACTCGCGGCCATTGCCTGACGACTCTGCCGCGCCGCTTTTGCTTGTGTACGGAAGCGGGCAGGCGGCAGATTGAATTCTCTCTTGAAGGCGCGGTTGAAAGCAGGCTCAGATTCGTAACCCACTTCGGAAGCAATTTGCGCCACACTATAGCTGCTGGAGGTGAGCATTTGCGCTCCCAGTTGCAGCCGCCAGCGGGTCAGGTAAGACATGGGTGGCTCACCCAAGTATTGACGGAAGCGTTCCGCCAAGACGGAGCGGGAGGTTCCCGCTTCCCCGGCCAGCTCGGCAACCGTCCAGGGGCGAGCGGGGTAACGGTGCATCATCGCCAGTGCCTTGCCTACTTCCGGGTCTCGCGCTCCCGCCAGCCAACCAATTTGCTGTTCGGGCAGCAACTCGATATACCGCCGCAGGGTTTCCACAAATAATGCCTCTGACAATTTGGCGAGCACCGCCTCGCTTCCGGCACGCGCGGCGTCGGCTTCAACGACCGAGAAGCGGATGGAATTCTCCAGCCACCGGCCGGAAGCGTCGTTGCGGATATTGACCTTGAACAAGGGTGGCAGCCCGGCCAGTAGCACCTGTGCCAGCCGCGGCTCGCAGGCCATGTAACCGCAAACGTATTTTGTGACTTCGCCGCCTCCCCCCATGCGGGCGACTCTCAAGCCCTGGGACAGAACGCGCTTCAGTTCTTTGCCCAGGTCCAGGGTCTTGACACGATCCCCGCTATCCATAATATGGGCATCGCCATGAGGGAAGATCACGATGTCACCGGATTCCAGGGCTACCGGTTCGCCATCTTCCAGCCGGGCAAAGCCGCGGCCTTCGGTCAGCAGGTGGTAAATGATGACGTGGCCCGCCCCCGGCGCCAGATAGGAAGCCAGAACACGCGAAGGCGGCGAATGGACACTCCAAGGCGAGGAGAATTCGGCGTTATAGAAAACTGCACCGTCGAGCTTAACCACTTTCAACACTTCCGACAGTACGTCCATAGATCACCTGCAGCGGGACTCCCGGCAAAGCGCGCCGGACCCTGGAACAAGCGAAATTCACACCCGGCTAGAACTTCTCGCCGCTTAAAACATCAGATACGTGAACTACAAAATGCCAATGAATATCCGTGACAGGAGGAACCATGCACTATCACGATTCTGACGACCTGAAACGACTGGGCGAATTCAAGCAACTGGCGCCCAAGGAATTCTCCGCCTTCGTGGAGTTCGACAAGACTGTCGGACGCGATGACGGTGCCATCCCCAGGAAATATCGCGAACTGATCGCAATCGCGGTGGCCTGCACCACCCAATGTCCCTATTGCCTGGATGTGCACACGCGCGCGGCCAAACGCGCCGGCGCCACGCGCGAAGAAGTCAGTGAAACTGCGATGCTGGCGGCAGCGCTTCGAGCCGGAGCCGCGGTGACTCATGGTGCGCTGGCAGTGAAGCTGTTTGATCAGGTCCCAGCGGCCCAAACTACAGGTGCCGACAGTCGCAAGTAAGGAGCCCCAAGCGTCTCGCTGTCCTGGTGTTCACGATGCAAAGTCACCAGTACGGTGAGTCAAGTTAGTGACATATTAGCGCGTCGCAGGAATGAGAGCCAGAGACGCGGGTAAATACGAGATTTGTTAGCTGTTCGCTCGTCGCGGCGTATGCAGTGCGAGGAGCAAGTCGCAAGCAAGGAGAAGACATATGCCGTCAATTCAGAAGGAAGCTTCTGTAGAACGTGTTCACCCCGTTGTGGTGGGAAGCGCTTCGCGTAATGTGGAGGCTGAAGGCTCAGGTGGCAGGGAACGTGCACTGAAGGTGGTATTGGGACTGGTGGGCCTGATCTTCCTGTTCGGCGTGTATCCACTCATGATGTACCTCTGGCCGAGCGGCTGGCGTTGGCAGCCAGCTCAGCCGGAATACGAGCAGATGATTCTCGGAGTTTACGCAACTCTGGGCGTTTTCCTGTTGCTCGCGTCTCGTCGTCCGGCGGAGCACCGCAGCCTTATTGCCTTTACTGCCTGGTCCAGCCTGGTCCATGCCGGAATCATGACTGTCCAGGCTTTGCGCAGCGTCCACGAGCAGGGGCATTTGCTGGGCGATGTTCCGGCGCTGATTGTCGTAGGCATCGCGCTGCTTGCGTTAATGCCGCCGAGGCCTGTGCGACAGTAGGAACCGTGGGCCGGCCAGAACGGATGACAAACGCCTAAGTCAAAGACACAAGGACCGGTATCTGACGGGGAAGGCGTAAAATCGCCCGCGTTGTCAGACCTGGCCTTTGCTCCTGTACGGCTTTGCCGAAAGCTGCACCGGCAGGACGATTGACGCCACCACGCCACTCCCATAGTCTGTAGCTTGCCCATGAAAACCGCCGAAACCAGCCGCCTGCGTGTGGCCGACGACATCACCAGCCTGGTCGGGGAAACACCCATGCTTCGCCTGCGCCGGGTTGTGTCCCGGGGAGCGGCCGAGCTTTATGCCAAGCTCGAGTATCTGAGTCCGGGAGGCAGCGTGAAGGATCGCGCTGCCATCGGCATGATCCGGCGGGCGGAAGAGCAGGGCCTGCTGCAGCGCGGGGCCACGATTATTGAGGCCACGGCAGGCAACACCGGGGTTGGGTTGGCGCTGATCGGGGTCAACCGCGGCTACCGCGTGGCGCTGTTCGTGCCGGAGCGTTTTTCAGAGGAAAAAGTCATGCTCATGCGCGCCCTCGGCGCCGAGGTCACGCGCACTCCGGACGCCGAGGGCATGGAAGGGGCCATCCGCCGCGCTCGCGAGCTGGCCGCCCGCACTCCCAATTCCTTTCTTGCCGGCCAATTCGAAAACCAAGCCAATCCTGACTACCACTACCGCACCACCGCACGGGAAATCTTTGAGCAGATGGAAGGCCGCCTGGACGCGGTGGTGATCGGCGCGGGCACCGGCGGCACCTTCACCGGCGTGGCACGCTTCCTCAAAGAACGCCTGCCCGATGTGCGCGCTTACGTGGTGGAGAGCCAGGGCTCGGTGCTGGGTGGGGGCCCGAAGGGCGAGTCGCACAAGGTGGAAGGCATTGGCGCCAGTTTTATTCCCAAAACCTACGATGGCAGCCTGGCTGATGAGGTCATGATGGTGCGCGATCCGCAGGCGTTTGCCATGGTGCGCAAGCTGGCGCGCGAGGAAGGTGTTCTCTCCGGTTCCAGCGGCGGGGCTGCGGTGCATGCCGCGGTGCAGGTGGCGACTCAGATGGGCACGGGCAAGCGCGTTGTCACCATCATTCCGGATTCCGCCGAGCGCTATTTATCCAAGAAAATTTTTGAGCAGGAAATGTAGTTCTCCTGTCATGTTGAGCGAGGGCGTACGCCCGAGTCGAAACACCCGTGCGCGTCCGGACCAGGCGAGGGGAGGAAGGCTCTTAACCAGCTCCTTCGCTGCGCTCAGGATTTCGGCAGCGGGCTCAGACGCCCGCTAAACGCTTCAACTTCGACTCCGCGATCTGATCCGCAAGCGGATCAGATCGCTTCGCTCAGGATGACATTGATATAGTCTGGTAGTGCTATTGTCGTACCTTCGGAAAATAAATGCGCAACCACAAAGCAGGTTTTGCCACACGTGCCATCCACGATGGCCAGGAGCCGGAGGCGCTGACCGGCGCGGTCAGCGTTCCCATTTACGCCACTTCGACCTACGTGCAGGACGAGCTGGGCAAGCCACGACAGGGTTATGAATACGCCCGCGTCACCAATCCCACCCGCGACCGGCTGGAAGAGAACTTGGCCTCGCTGGAAGGCGGCAGCGCCGCGCGCGTGTTTGCCAGCGGCATGGCCGCCATCAATGCCATTGCCACCACGCTCAAGGCCGGCGAGCACGTGGTGTGCGGCCATAACCTATACGGAGGCGTGCCGCGCCTGTTCAACCAGATCCTGGTCAACTACGGGCTGGAGTTTACGTATGTGGACACTTCGATTCCGGAGGCCGTGGATAAGGCTATCCGCAAAAACACGAAACTGATTTATGTGGAAACGCCCACCAATCCGCTGATGAGCATTACCGATATAGCCGCGATCAGCCGCATCTGCCGCAAACGCGGGCCGCAGCTGGTGGTGGACAACACCTTTATGTCGCCCTATTTTCAGCAACCGATCGCGCTGGGCGCCGATATGGTGGTGCACTCGACCACGAAGTTTCTGAACGGCCATAGCGACGGCCTGGGAGGAGTGGTGGTGTGCACGCGAAAGGAGCAGGCGGAGCAGTTGGCGTTTATACAGAAATCGGCGGGCGCGGTTCTGTCGCCCTTCGAATCGTGGCTGGTTCTCCGCGGTGTGAAGACACTGGCCGTGCGCATGGAGCAGCACGACCGCAACGGGCGCGCCGTAGCGGAATATCTGGCTGGACACAAAAAAGTGAAGGCGGTGTTTTATCCCGGTCTGCCTGACCACTCGCAGCACGAACTGGCACGGCGGCAGATGTCCGGCTTCGGTTCCATGATTACCTTCGAAACCGGGTCGCTAGGCAATGCCAAGAAAATGCTACGCAAAGTGCGGGTGTGCTCGCTGGGCGAGTCGCTGGGCGGAGTGGAAACGCTCATTTCCCATCCCGCGACGATGACCCATGCCGCCTTGGGCGAGAAGGGAAGGAAAGCGATTGGCATTACTGACGGCATGGTGCGCATTTCCGTCGGCATTGAGGACGTGGACGACATCCTAGCTGACCTGGAGCAGGCGTTGACAGCCATTTAGGCCGCTGTACAGGCATGTGCTCCGCTGAGCCAACTAGTTCCGCCCAAGTTCTGGCGGGACAAAACCTTTTCCACGCATTACCTCCAGGCCCATACTCCTGAAAATCGCAATGTTTGTTGTTAACCGACCTGTGCTCAACCACGTTATATAGGTGAAGAGGAGGGTCACCGTGGAAGACATAGTGGCGCTAACCACCATTCCCACCATGTTCGTTCTGATCGCCTGGATCATCTTCAGCAGCGTTCGGCGGATGATGGCGAGCAAACGGATTGCGGAATTACATGCAAAATTACTCGATCGTTTTGCAACCGGACAGGAGCTGCTTACGTATCTACAGACGGAGGAAGGGAAGCGCTTTGTGGAGACGGCCAGCGTGGAGCACAACAATCCCATGTGGCGGATTTTGGGCGCCGTTCAGGCGGGCGTGATCCTGACCCTGATCGGGATTGCCCTGCTGTTTCTGCGCGGTCGCATCGCCGGCGGCGAGGACGCCTTCCTCGGTTTCGGAGCGGTAGTGCTGGCGCTGGGCGTGGGCTTTCTGATCTCAGCCGGCGTTTCCTGGACACTTTCGAAGTCGGTAGGGCTGCTGCACACCGCGCCGCCCCGGCCCTGATTGGCGGAACTTAGCCTGGTGACCTGTCGATGAACATGCGGGAACTAGCCTTGTCGCTGACCGTTGCGCGGCTTGCGGCGGATGCAGAGGTTGCGGTGGTTCCCGTCGATGAGGAGAATTTCCGGCTATTCTATGAGGAGACGGCGCGCCCGCTGTTGGCCTATCTAACGCGCGCCAGCGGCAGCGCCGAAACGGCCGGCGATCTGTTCCAGGAAACATATTTCCATTGGTTGCGGGCGCGCAATCTTTCGACGGACGCAGTCATTCGCCGAAAGTATCTGTTCCGCATAGCCACCAACCTGCTGCGCGACCATTGGCGGCGTAGCAAGCACGAGGCTGGCGCTGAGGTGGCGGCGGAGTCGGTGGTGGAATGCGACCAGGAGCTTAGCTGGAATGTGCGCAGCGCCTTCGACCAACTCAAGCCTCGCGAGCGGGAAATGCTGTGGCTGGCCTATGTGGAGGAGTACGATCACCGGGAAATCGCAGCCATCACCGGAGTGAGGTTCGGCAGCGTCCGCATGCTGCTGTTTCGGGCGCGGCACAAGCTGGCGGCATTGGTGCGTGCCGGCCGGGAAATGCGGCCGGGAAAGGCAAAATCGTTATGAACTCGGGTAATTGCCAGCGCGAATCGGAGGTTGTGGCAGCCTTACGAGCGGGCCGGTGGAGCACGGAATTACGGGCACACCTCGCGGGCTGCGAAATTTGCGCCGAGGCGGTCGTGGTAACGGAATTTCTGCAGGCCGAGACGCAAACCGAGTGTTCCCCGGCGCTGCCCTCGGCTGGCCAGGTGTGGTGGAAGGCACAGATCCGGGGGCGCAGAGAGGATGCGGAGCAGGCCCTGAAGCCAGTGCGGATAGCACAGAGGACCTCAGCCGCTTGCGCGGTGCTGGCATTGTGCTTTCTGATCCTGCACTACGCGCCTCAACTGCAACCGTGGTTCAACCACTTGCCTGTCGTCGTACCTGATACGGAAGAGTCGCTGGCGGGAATATTTTTTGCCAGCGCCATTGCCGTTGTGGCGGTCCTGTCGGCAGGCCTGAGTTACCTGCTGCACTCATCCAAGTAAGAGCCTGAGTTTGCTCACGGGTTCGGCGCTAGTCTCCAGTTGCCGCCGTAGCCGCCGGTGGCCCAGGTTCCGGCTGTCCCGCTGCTGATCGCCGCTTCCAGCATGTCAGCAAAAGTCTTGCTGCCCGGCCCAGGTTCCGACGCGCTCCAGGTTCCCGAGAAGGCTCGTCCGCGAAGCACGCGTGCCCGCCAGGTGCCTTTCCATGCCGCGCCGGTTTTCCGCGCCGACCAGGTGCCCTGCTGCATGATGTCATTGCGATCATTCAGCAAGATCCAGGAGCCGGCGGCAGTGCTTGGGGTGCGTGAAGAAAAGGTCGCTGACCATTTGCCGCGATACGTGACCGCTCCTGCCGAAGCAGTGAAGGCGCCCTGCAGGACCGGGGTGGGCTGCTGGCCTAATGCGACGACGGAAAGCAGCAGTGTTGTCCCGATGGTGGAGAAAATAACTGCCCGGGGCTGAAGCCCGACCTTCTTGTGCGTCCTTTCGTGCGGCTGAAGCCGCACGCTTCCACAGTTAAGCATAACGGCGTCTCTGTTCTGATTAAGTCGTTCCGCGGCGCCCCCACCTGCGAGATTCGTGTCAGGGCATGGCTTCAGCCGTGCCGCATAGAGCAGTCAAACCCGTGCGGCTTTAGCCGCTGCTGGCTTCCTCCTCCACAGCGGCTAAAGCCGGATTTCTCAACGCCCTTCTTTGGCGCGTCTAAAGACGCGCCCTGATACGAATCATTTTGCATACCCGCGCAACGATCCTGCCGGCATGATTCGTGGCGGGCACCTGCCCGTGTATCGGTAGAAATGTTGCTTGCGCTTGCAACGTCTCGCGCGAGGACGTAACGAGGTACGTCTCTACCCAGGCACGTGCAGGCGCTGCGCCCAAGCTGGCGGCGGGACGCCGGCGCTACCCCCTACCCTCCTGCGATTGCGCCGATGATGAAGAAGGGCTCCTTGCCGGAGACGATTGCCTCCGGCAGGGGCGCGTCGGGCGACTCGTGCGACCAATCTTCTTCGCAGGCAAAAAAACGCAGAAAAGGGCGCCGCTGCTGGGTTACGTGGTCGCGGATGGTGCCGCACAGCATGGGATAGCGGTTCTCCAGCGCGTTGAGGATGGAGCGTTGGGTCACCGGGGCCGCCACCTCCAGTTCCACCTCGTAACCCACTTTGGCGATGGTGCGCAGATGTTGCGGAAGTACGACCCGAATCATGGCAGCGTCTGTACCTCCACCGAGAGCACCGGGGGAAGGTCGCGCACAATCGGCGACCAGGTGTCGCCGGCGTCTGCTGAACAGTAAACCTGCCCGCCGGTGGTGCCGAAGTATATCCCGCATTTATCCAGCGAATCCACCGCCATGGCGTCGCGCAGGACATTGACGTAGCAGTTGCTCTGCGGCAGGCCCTTGGTGAGCGCTTCCCACTCATTGCCGCCGGAGCGGCTGCGATAGACGCGCAGCTTTCCTTCAGGCGGGTAGTGCTCGCCATCGCTCTTGATGGGGACCACGTAGATGGTCTCCGGCTCGTGCGCGTGAACGTCAATGGCGAAGCCGAAGTCCGTAGGCAGGTTGCCGCTCACTTCCTTCCAGTTGTCGCCGGCATCGTCGCTGCGCATCACGTCCCAATGCTTCTGCATGAAGAGCACGCCCGGGCGCGAGGGATTCATGGCCACGTGATGAACGCAGTGGCCGATCTCGGCGTCCTGGTCGGGAAGAAATTGCGAACGCAGGCCGCGGTTGATGGGCTTCCAGGTTTTGCCGCCATCGTCGCTGCGGAAGGCGCCGGCGGCGGAAATCGCGATGTAGATGCGCTTCGGATCTTTTTTGTCCAGAATGATGGTGTGCAGGCACATGCCGCCCGCGCCCGGTTGCCACTTGGGGCCGGTGCCGTGGCCGCGCAGGCCGGGAAGTTCCTGCCAGGAGTGCGCGCCATCGGTGCTGCGGAAGATGGCGGCGTCTTCCACGCCAGCGTAGACAGTATCCGGGTCGGTTAGCGAAGGCTCCAGGTGCCATACCCGCTTGAATTCCCAGGGATGCTGAGTGCCGTCGTACCACTGATGCGTGGTGAGAGGCTTGCCGTGTGCATCAGAAGTGTCGTACACGAACTTATTGCTTTCACCGTGCGGCCAGCCCCTCTCGTCTTTGGTGACTCCGCCGCCGGGCGTCTCCCAGGTTTTTCCGCCATCATTAGAAACCTGGATAACCTGCCCGAACCATCCGCTGGTTTGCGAAGCATAGATGCGGTTGGGATCGGCGGGCGAGCCCTTCAGGTGGTACAGTTCCCATCCTGCAAAATGCGGCCCGCTCACGTCCCATTTGTCGCGCTTACCGTCCGCCGTTAGTATGAATGCGCCCTTGCGTGTGCCCACCAGCACTCGTGCTTTACTCATGCTTCTCTCCTTCGTAGTTGGTGATCAAAATTCGTTGCCCTGAGACTCTTCGGTCCGACCGGAGACCTCTCCTTCGCGCTAGCCGGCCGCAGGCTTATGGCGCAGCGGAATCAGAGCGCGCAGCCGGAGATCGCGAAAGTAAAGGCCGCACCACGCCAGCAGGCCGAGAACGAGGGGAGCGATCAACACCGGGTTATTAATGCGCACATTGGAGGCGATGGGGCCGCCGAGAACTCCCGTCATCAAGATAGCGCCCAGAACCGCGGTGCGGGGAATCAGGTAGACGATGGCGCAGGGGATTTCCAGAATTCCTATCAGAGGAACGAAGCGGGCAGGATAGCCGTATTGTACTAACCCCTGCACCACCGAGGGCAGCGGTGGCAGTTTAACGCTGCCGGCGAACAGCAGCATCAGCACGGGTATGGCGCTGATGACGCGGCCCGCCCACATAGTTCCTTTCGACACCGCCGCCATCTGAACGCCCGTTTGCATGAAATCGTTTTCCTTAGTCAACTGCAGATTCATTACTGCCGGCTGTGGTTCACTTTTTCTTTTTTTGTCGTGATCGGTTGCCCTCTATAGTTCCCGAGAGCCAGGGCAGAACCGGAGTGGAGTCGCGCTCCTCCCAACGCCGCCGCACTTCGGCGAGGATCGGGTCGCGATTGGCCGCCATTTTCTCCACGATCGCGCAGGGGGCATCCGCTTGTTCGTGCCGCGAACCCCAAACCAACAAGTCCAGCAGCACCGGCGCCAGGTCAATTCCTTTTTCCGTGAGGCGGTAATAGACGCGGCGCCTGTCGGCTGTGCCTGACTCTTCCACAATAATTCCCGCGGCCTTCAGTCGCTGTAGGCGGTCGGCCAGGATGTTAGTGGCTATGCCTTCACCCGCTGCCTGAAACTCCTTGAACATGCGGAAGCCACGGACCATCAGGTCACGAATGATCAGCAGCGACCAACGGTCGCCAAGAATATCCAGAGAGATACTCACCGGACATCCCGAACGGCGTTTTGGCCCCGGCCTGGCACCCACGTTGCGATACACGGTAACAATATAACTTGCAAATTGCAAGTCACTCCTGTGGAAATGTAGAGGCCGCCCCTGGCCAATTGATAGAACGATGCAGAGCCTTGCTCCCTGAAGAGATTACATGCGCAGCTATAGCAAGCGTGCGTTCTTAGCTATCCCAAGTGGAGGCGAAATCCACTCTGAAAGCGGCTAAAATAGGCATGGAAGCTAGGGGGAGCTATGCCTGCGTTACGCGACATCCTGGACCAAAACGTCGCCGAAGCTGCCCCCGAACTCTACGAAAAGCTAGACCGCGGCCGGGTGCGCTGTTTCTCCTGCGGTCACTGCTGCCCCATTCCCGAGGGGCAGCGCGGCGTGTGCAAGGTACGCTTCAATCGTGAAGGTACGCTCTATGTTCCCTGGGGCTACGTGGGCTGCGTGCAGTGCGACCCGATCGAGAAGAAGCCGTTTTTCCATGTCGCTCCTGGCGCCCTGGCCTACAGTTTCGGAATGCTGGGTTGCGATCTGCACTGCTCCTACTGCCAGAACTGGGTGACCTCACAGGCGCTGCGCGATCCGGAGGCGGTAAGCGCGCCGTTGCGGGCCACTCCGCAAATGCTGGTTCAGGAAGCAGTTCGCTACGGCGCCAAGGCGATGGTCAGCACCTATAACGAGCCTCTGATCACTTCGGAGTGGGCGGTGGCCGTCTTCCAGGAAGCGCGGGCGGCGGGGCTGATGACCGGCTTTGTTTCCAATGGCAACGGGACGCCGCAAGTGCTTGATTATCTCAGGACTTGGATTGATCTATACAAGGTGGACTTGAAGAGTTTTGATGACCGCCATTATCACGAACTAGGCGGACGCATTGGGCCGATCCTCGAAACCATCCGGCGGCTGCACGAGATGAATTTTTGGGTGGAAATTGTGACTCTGCTGATACCGGGTTTCAATGATTCCCGGGACGAATTGGCTCGCCTAACCGAGTTTGTGGCTTCCGTTTCCCCGTACATCCCCTGGCACGTGACCGCTTTTCATCAGGATTACCGGATGGCGGATCCCCGGAACACCACCGCGGAGGACCTGCTGCGGGCGGCCGAAATCGGCAAGAATGCCGGTTTGCGCTACATTTACGCAGGCAATCTGCCCGGGGAAGTGGGCGACCTGGAGAACACCCGCTGCCATAAATGCAGCCAGCTGCTGGTGGAGCGTTACGGCTACTTGATTCGCGGTTATCACCTCACAGCCGAAGGTGCTTGCCCGGGATGTGGGATTTCCGTTCCTGGGCGATGGCAGAGCCAGTTTGACCGACAAAGGACAGCTTTTCCCTTCGTACCGCGCGCGCCCCGACGTTCCCGTGTAGAGGTGTAGGCACCTGCCCAGTTGCCGGGCGGGCGAGGTCAGTGTAGTGTAAGGCGGCCCAGAACGCATGTTGGTCAGAGAGAAGCACTAAGGTGCGGCCATGAACGTCAAACGCATCAGTCCGGAAGAAACCAAGGAGTTGCTGGACAAAGATCCGGAGTACATCTACCTGGATGTGCGCACGGTGCAGGAATTCGACGCCGGCCACGTGCCCGGAGCCAAGAACATTCCGCTGATGGAGCCAGCGATGGGGCGCATGCACCTGAATCCGCAGTTCGTGGAAATTGTGGAAGCCAACTTCGGCAAAGAAGCGAAAATGATCGTGGGTTGCCAAGTGGGCGGCCGCTCGCTGAAAGCGGCCGAGATGCTCCAGAACGCGGGTTTCACCCGCGTGTTGGAAATGCGCGGCGGGTTTGGAGGGGAAAGCGACGCGACTGGACACCTGGTGTTTCCCGGTTGGGCGCCGCGTGGACTGCCGGTGAGTTACGAGAGCGCCCCCGACGACCGCTACGAAAGGCTCTCCAAGGCAGGGGCTACCTAAGAAATGGCCCAGATTCAGGGCAAACGGAAACGGGAGCCGCAAGGGCTCCCGTTTTTTTCTTCTTGTGCAACACAGATTATGCTGCTTTCCCAGGTCTGCTCTCAAGTCTCCTGCCGCTACTCACCTGGATTTGTTTGGGCTTGGCTTCCGCCCGCTTGGGCATGGTGATGGATAGCACTCCTTTCTCGTAATTGGCATTGATGTTATCGGTATCCACCGTGCTGGGGAGGGAGAAGGAACGCACAAAAGTGCCGTACTGCCGCTCCACGCGCCGGTAGTTCTCTTCTTTTTCTTCTTTTTCGAATTTGCGTTCGCCTTTTATGATGAGGTTGTTGTTTTCTACGCGGATATCGAGGTCTTTCTCGTCAATCCCCGGCACCTCAAGCTTCAGGGTTACGTGGTTGTCATCTTCGTAAACATCGGTGGGAGGAGCAAAGGCGGCGGTCGAAAGCCCCTCTTCGCGATTGGGAGCGTAGACATCCTGGAATAGCCGGTTCATCCGGTCCTGGATAGTGGAGAGCTCCCGGAATGGATCCCAACGAGTCAGCATTGTCATGAGAAACCTCCTAGGTAGGATTTTTGTTGAAGTAATTCTTTTATAGGACGGAGGCAGTGCTCATTCAACTACGGGGCGCTGAGTGCCCCGTTAGTTGGGAGATGGAATTGCGGGTACGAGGTTGTCCATACTGGCTGGGGAAAACTTCGGCGCGAATCAGAACAGGGCGCTGCTTGTCTCATGCGCGCTGTTGGGCGCTCAAAGGGCTGTAATGGGAGGCAATAAGGCACCACCTGCCCTGCCCTTGTAGTTCATCCAAATATCCGTCAAACGATCGCGGTACTCGTAGGATGTGCCCCTATCCTTGTCCTTTTCGTGATACGCGCCTGTGACAACAGCGGTATTGCCGTGCATGCGAACTTGCAGATCACTCATCTCTATACTTCCACGTGCACGGTAGAGTTGCCGCTGTGGGCTATATATCCCCCCGCTTATAAACATCATTCCATTGCTTCTCAGCGGTGCTCCTTTTTGTCTCAGTGTACAGTTCGCTTTTTGGCAGAAGAATAGCGTGGAGGTGGCTGGGACACGACCTCGTCATCGGCCACCCCTGAGCTCGCGGAAGAGGGGCCCACGCCACAACGGAAGCTGAGATGTACAATCGGCGTTTTGAACGCAACGCTTCAATTGTGGTGCGGACGAAAATGAAAATACGATTTGTTGGAATGTTCGTGGTCGGGCTGGTCATGTGCGCGGGAGCGCGGGGGCAGGTATCGGCGGCGCGGGAACTCAGCTGCGCGACCCAGCAGGCAAGCAAACCAGCGAAATTTGAAGTCTCGTTCCCGCAGATGACGCATGCCACGCCAATAACGGGGCGTTTGTTTGTGGTGCTGGCGCGGCGACCTGATCCCGACCCGCGCGAGCAGATTGGCTCCTGGACGCAGCGCACTCCATACTTCGGGGAGGACGTGAACCAGCTTAAGCCGGGCGAGGCGGCCGTGGTTGATGCCGGCGCGCTCGGCTTTCCCTTTAAGAGCCTGTGCGGGGTTGCGCCCGGCGACTATTACGTAGAGGCAATGCTGAACGTCTACACCGAATTTCATCGCGCCGACGGCCACACTGTCTGGGCGCACATGGACCGGTGGGAAGGGCAGCAGTTCAATGTGTCGCCGGGAAATCTATACAGCGAGGTGCAGAAGGTGCATCTCGACCCCGCCGCCGGTTTCGATGTGAAACTGAGCCTCAGCAATGTGATTCCCCCGGTGAAGGTACCGGCGGACACGGCGCAGGTGAAGCACATCAAGATTCAAAGCGAGCTGCTGACCAGGTTCTGGGGGCACCCTTTTTACATCGGGGCTACGGTGCTCTTGCCCAAAGGCTACGAGAGCCATCCTGATGTGCGCTATCCGGTGATTTACATCCAGGATCACTTCAACCTGCACCCGCCATTTTATTTCAGCACGAGCCCCAATGGAGAAGACGCGGGATTTGCGGCTTATCTGGCGTCCATCGGAGTTACCCACTGGCTGAATGGCTATGAATTCCAGAAAGTGTGGAACTCGCCCGATTTTCCGCGGATGATAGCCGTCACCTTTCAGCATCCCACGCCATATTTCGACGACTCGTACGCGGTGAACTCGGCCAACAATGGTCCTTATGGCGACGCGCTGCTAAAGGAACTCGTGCCTTACCTGGAACAGCATTTCCGCATGTTGCAGAAGCCCTATGCGCGGGTGCTGACCGGGGGCTCAACTGGAGGCTGGGAGTCGCTGGCGCTGCAGGTGTTTCATCCTGACTTCTTCGGGGGCACCTGGACTTTCTTCCCCGATCCCATTGACTTTCGCCGCTACCAGCTGGTGAACATCTACGAAGACGAGAATGCGTTTCGGGTGCCGGGTTTCGAGCCGCCGGTGCCCGAGCGTCCGCTGGAGCGCACAGTCGAGGGGCAGGTGACCTTCACCGAACGGGAGATGAGCCTGATGGAGGAGGTGCTGGGGACACACGGACGCTCCGGACAGCAGCTGGAGGCGTGGGAGGCAGTTTACGGGCCGGTGGGCGATGACGGCTATCCCAAGCCACTGTGGAACAAGCTGACGGGCGAGATTGACCGTGACGTGGCCGACTACATGCGCAACCACGGCTATGACTTGCGCTATTACTTGCAGCAGAACTGGGCCAGGACCGGACCGAAGCTGGCGGGGAAGATTCATATATTTGTCGGCGACATGGACAATTATTACTTGAACCTTGCCGTTTACCAGATGGAAGACTTCCTGAAGAGCACGAAGAATCCGTATTACGGCGGCTCTTTTGTTTACGGGCGGCCGATGAAAGGGCACGGTTGGTCGCCGATGGATAATGCCCAGCTGGTGCGGTCCATGGCGCGTTACGTCGTGAAGCACGCGCCCAAGGGAGAGGACACAGCGGCATGGCATTACAGGTAGCAGTCAGTAAACAGCAGTCAGCGCTCAGCAATCAGCACTCAGCCCCTGAACAGTTGCGATGGAGACTAATGACAAGAGAAGCCGCCACTTTTATGGTGATGGTTTACCTGGTGCTGCTCCCGATAGGGCAATTACGAGCTGAAACACCGGGATCAGAATCTGGCGCGACGAATACTTGGCCGACGAAGGGTTGGCCGAAGGGAACACCTGCCAGTGCCGGCCTGGACGAAAGGGTCCTTGAGAAGTTTGATACCGATCTGGCCCACGGCAAATACAAGCTGGTTGACAGCTTCCAGGTCTTCCGTTGCGGCAGGGAAGTTTTCTCGCGCAAATACGCTCACGACTACAGCCAAATTTACGGCAAAGAAGCCAGAACCAAGGGGCCGCTGAACGCGCGCCTGACGGGACGCTACAACTATTTCGATCCCAACTGGCACCCCTACTATCACGGCAGCGACCTGCATACCATGCAATCAGTGAGCAAAACCGTGACGTCCGCAATTTATGGCGTGGCTATGACGCGCGGCGACTTCAAGGCCGGGCTAGACACGCCGGTGCTGAAGTACTTCGATGTCGCGAAAGTGAAAAATGTGGACGCCCGCAAGCGGCGGATGACGCTCAAGGACGTGCTTACGATGACTACCGGTTTGCAGTGGAATGAGGAAGTCCCCTACGACGACCCACGGAGCGACTCCAGCCTGATGGAGGCAACCGATGACTGGGTGCAATACGTGATTGACAAGCCTATGGCGGAGGAGCCGGGGAAAGTATTCAACTACAGCAGCGGGGCCACGGAGCTGCTAGCTTACATCTTTCAAAAAGAAACCGGACAGGACATTGATACTTACGGGCAAAAGTATCTTTTTGGGCCGCTGGGCATCAGGCATCACTGGAAACGCACCTACCTGGGAGTTGTAGACACAGAGGGCGGCTTGTACCTGAATGGACAGGACTTGGCGAAAATCGGCTACCTCTACCTGCATGATGGAGTGTGGGAGGGGAAGCGAATCGTGTCGGAGGATTGGGTGAAGAAATCTCTCACCCCCTACATTCGCGCGGAGGAAAACTTCCAGTATGGATTTAAGTGGTGGCTGTATCCGCTGAACGGGAAATTCGTCTGGATGGCACAAGGGTTCGGTGGCCAGCGGCTTATGGTCTTCCCGGAGGAGAAACTGATAGTGGTTTTCACCGGGTGGGAAATTCTCAAGGACCCAGCCCCGACGAAGGATGTGGTGAACCGGCTGTTGCCGGCGGTGAAACAAAGCGGTTGCGGCCGGTGAAGGGCACTGGATGGGGCTGGCAGAACACGGCAAGTATTGACGGCCGGTAAGCTGTTTGGGGCTAAATGCTAGGTGTTAAGTGCCAAATGCTTCCCGGCTGAATGCTGAGTGCTGACTGCTGAGTGCTACGAAACAGAGGAGCGGCTGATGCCATACCTACTCAAAACTGAGCCTTCGGAGTATTCCTTCGCCGACCTGGAGCGCGACAGGTCCACGGTGTGGGATGGGGTGAGCAATCCGGTGGCGCTGAAGAACCTTCGCGCGATGAAACCGGGCGAGCAGTTGGTGATTTATCACACCGGCGACGAGAAGCGCACTACCGGGACAGCCTCGGTTGTGTCGGTGGATAACAGCGATCCTAAGAATCCGCGGGTAACAATTCGCGCCGGGAAGAAGTTGAACGCGATTACGCTGGCGGAGATCAAGGCCAACAAGCTGTTTGCCGACTCGCCGCTGTTGCGGCAGGGAAGGCTCTCGGTAGTGCCGCTAACTGATGCGCAATATAAGTTTCTGACCGAGCGCTGAGCACTGTTGCGGCGCATTACGGGCAAATCTCGATGTGCAATTTCCTGCACATGCACATTCCTGCGCTGGAACCAGCAGTGTCACTTACCCTTCCACAGTGCGGAAGTTTATTTTCGCGCTTTCACACCATCTGCGGTTCTCCGAACAACAGATTGGGGCCATAAGTGAGGGAGCATGGAATGGGACTGTTCAAGCCTCGCCCGGAGCTAAGTTTTTTGCGCCTGCAGAAGGCAGTTTTCTGCGTGCAATGCGAGCTGATCCATGAAAACAACACGGCGAGCTGTCTGGCGTGCGGCAGCAGCGCCGTGCTGAGCGTCTCGCGCGTGTTCGGGGGCGGACTGGGGCAGCAGCCGCGGGCCACGCTGCTGCAGGACGCGGCCATGGACCGGCTGGTGCGGGAACTGATTGAGTCGGTGCCGCCCTCACCGGCGCTGGTTCGGGAGAGGCCGGCAATGGCCGCCTGCAGTGCGCAGGAAGAGCCGGTAACGGCGCTGGAGTTGCCGCGGGCGCCGGCGCAGCTCGACCTGGAGCCGGCCATTTCCGTGATTGCCGAGCGGGCGCAGTCGCTGACTGGGGCCACAGGCAGCGCCATCGGACTGCAATGGGGCAGTGAAGTGGTGTGCAGCGCGCGCGCCGGGCGCACCGCGCCCGACCTAGGGATGCGGCTGCAGACCGATTCCGGCCTTTCGGGCGAGTGCCTGCGTACGGGCGAGATCCTGCGCTGCGACGATGCCGAAGATCATCCCCAAGTTGAGCGCGGCGTTGCACGGCGGCTGGGCGTGCGCTCCATTCTGGTCGCCCCGTTGCAGCACTTCCGCAGGACCTTGGGCATCTTCGAAGTGCTTTCGACGGAAACCTTCGCCTTTGACGACCTGGCGGTGGCCAACCTGCAGATGCTGGCGGGGTTCATGGTGGCCGCGATCACGCGTGCAGCGGGGATGCCGGGGGAGAGAAAGCAGCTATAGTCAGCAATCAGGAGTCAGCATTCAGCTCGCGGACCGTTAGCCTTAGCTTTGGCGGTCCCCACCTCTCATCAGGTTGCCGCGGGCACCCGTCCGCGCTCTGATTCCAGCTCAGGCCCTCTCTCGCATAATGTGAACTTTCCTGCGGCAAATCCAGGCAGATGATACGAGCCTAAGTGGGTTCGAGACAATGGCGGAAAGATTGCCATGCCGATCAAGATTTGTCCTTGGGTGTTGGCGGCGGAAAATCGTAAGATGTAGGTGACAGCCCAGGTTCAACTTCATGCCCGTGGAACGGCGTCGCCATCTGCGCCACAAAGTGCATAGCCCTGCCTACGCCAGTATTGGGGTGGGAGTAGGCGGTGTAGTGCTGGACGCCAATGACCGTGGTGCGTCCATTGAGAGTGTTGCCCGCCTCACTCCCCAGACGTTTGTGGATCTGCGATTGGACCTGCTGGACACGCGCGGCTCGGCGGTTACGCCGGCGCGGGTGGCGTGGTGCGATGAGGCGGGCCATATGGGGCTGGAGTTTTTGAGCCTGACAGGAGAATCGCGGCGCCAGCTGCAGCAATGGCTGCTGTTAAACGCGCTGCTGGCGACGGAGAACGCCAGCAAGCTCATGCAGGCCGGACGTCCAGAGCCAGCGCCGGCGGAGGCAGCCCCGGCTCACCCTGCGCTACGGCCGTTGGCGGCCGGCGACCCGGCGTGGCGGGAAGTAGCCGACCGCGCTTTGGCATCCGCTGAAGCGGATGGAGCCGCTATTGCACTGGCAGAGGGCGAAGCGATTGTTTGTCGGACAACGGCGGGCGAGATTGCGCCCCCGCCGGGAACGAAGCTGAACACGGAGTCAGGCATTTCTGGAGCCTGCGTGCGCAGTGGCCGTTGGCTGCGCTGCGATGATCCTCGGCTTGACCCGCACGTCGACCGCGAGAGCTGCGCGGCTCTGGGCATTAATTCCGTGCTGGCTGTTCCCATCGGTCAACGCGGAGATATCCAGGGGCTGATTGAGGTTTTTTCACGTGCGCCCTACGCATTTAAGGAAAACCATTGCTCCGCGCTGCAGGAGGTGGCGAAAACTGTCGCCCTGTCGCTTCGCCCTGAGTCGCCCCCGGCGCCGACGGTTGTCGCTTTGGCGCCAGAACCGGCGCCCGGAGTGGTGGCTGAACAACCCCCGGTGCTGCCGCCAGCTGCGATTATGGCGCCGCAGCCCTTAAGCCAACCTGCAGCAGGCATTCCGACCACCGCCGTCACAAGTACTACAGCGTCGGCTGCTGCAACGACGGTCAGCAGGGCTCCAACACCTGCTGCTCCTCAGATGCTGGCGGCCGTTCCTGACGCCACCGCTGCGCCCACGGCTGATATTGCGCTCCGCACCGGCAAGGGAGAACGCGTGGTGCTGGTTGTATTAGCGGCGATGCTGGTGATACTGGGCCTGTGGTTCGTCATCGGTCGGGGCGCGGGCGAGGCCAAGAGCGTGGATGCGGCGGAGCCTTATGTCGCCCAGTCGCCAATCCAGCCGCAGCCTACCCCCTCAGGGCAGGCGAGGTCGGAGGTTACGCAGCCGACAGTCACTGTGGACTTCTCTGATTCCGTACGGCCCTTGCAGCGGGAGGCGGAAAGCGGCAATGCCGAAGCAGCCTTCGAACTGGGAGCCCGCTACGCCAGTGGCGAGGATGTGACCCAGGATTACGCGCAAGCGGTGAAGTGGTTCACCCGCGCTGCGGCTGGTGGCCAAGTTCTGGCTGCGGCCACGCTGGGAGCCTATTACTGGGCGGGACGTGGCGTGCCACAGGACGATGTGAGCGCCTATATGTGGTCGTCCATCGCGAAGGAGGGCGGGGATGAAGCGAGCAAGTATCGCCTGGCGATTCTACGGGCGCGGATGACGGGCGCGCAAATATCGGAAGCCGAGCAACGGGCCGGTGACTGGCGGCGAACTCACGGCCGCACACGTCCCGGCGTCAGGACCACAACTCAGCGGTAACAAAATTATTATTTTAGGGAACGCTGGGACTGACCGGCGTCTTGCTGCCTCCGCGGGAAAGCGCCAAAGCCAAGCCTAAACCCACCGCACCTGCCCCTCCTAAGGCAATAGCCGCAATTTTTCCCTTGCTCAGGCTGACTGATTCCGAAGCAGGGGCCTGATTCTGATCAGGGGCGGCAGCCAGAGGACAGTCATTGGCGGCGCTGAAACTGATGACCTTGCCGGCGCCGACGCTGGTGGTCTGCACGCCATCGTTCACATTGATGGAGCCTTCGCGAGTGGCAATTTCCAGCTTGCCGCTAGCGCGGGTGATCTCGTACTTGGCCACATCTGAACCAGGAGTGATGCTGAGATTAGCGACGCGCGACGACAGGCGGTTAACCACTGTGGTTACCAGCAGGTGCCCGCAGCCCAATTCCAAGGCGCCTTGGCCGTAGGTGAGGACGGTATTGGGGGAAAGGAGAACGGTCGTACCCACGGCGGTCAGGCTGGCGGTGGCGGAAGCTGCGGTCTGCACTTTGTCGCCGGCAAACAGCCCGATGGGAGCGTTGATATCCTTGCCATCCACTAGAACCTTGCCCTGCGGGAAGAGCATGGGGCCATTCGTCTGCGCGGCTATTTGGCTGGCCGGAAGCAGGAAAACCAGCAGGAAGCTGAGAAAAGAGCGCAAGTGGCAGATGGAGCTGTCCCCAGAATGAAACGATGAACTTTTCATATGGAGATATATATGCTGCAACTTAGTGCAGTTGCGGATGAGTGTCAATCGCGTTTTTTCCACAATGGAATGGCTGTTCAGGTCAAGGGAAGGCCTGCATACGTAATCGCGGGCTGAGTTTTCGTCAAAATGGGAAAACCGCGGAATAGCCAATTTGGGTAGGATGCAAACGCCGGGAATGGTGATATTGTGAGCATAATAAGAGCAGCACAGGGTAGCCGTGATCGAACAGGGGAAAGAAAAGGAAAAGGAAAAAAAATCGCGCAAAGGGATGCCGCGCTGGTTCTGGCCCGTGGGGCTGATGACCACTGGCATCGCGGGAGCGGCGGTGGTGGTGCTGCGCGGCTGCTGGCACCGTAAGATGAGTTGGCCGATCCGGGTGGAAGGGTATTCCTACCAAGTCTGCCTGGGCTGCGGTATCAAGCGGTTGTTTGATGAGGAAACCTTCCACGGTTATGGGTCCTACAGTTACGACCTGCAAGAGTTGATCGCGCGCGACCGGGCGGCGCGTCTGAAAGCCATGGAAGAGGAAAAGCCGGCGTAGCATCGCCCGGCTACAAACGCCTGTTGTTCCCGCATCCTGCAAAAATTATCGTCCTACCGTGGCATATACCGCGCCATTGCCGGAACGCAGATCTCTGCCGTAGGAAACGGTGAACCCCACGCCAAATACTCGCACTTTTGCCTGCACCCCTGTGTCCCAAAGCCAATTTGGAGCGCCCAGACCTGGCGAAGCGTCGGTGATTTTGCCGGTATCCAGAAACGGTCCCAGCTTCACGCCCAGCAAGCCGTTGCTCCACACATTCTTGTCCAACTCCCAGTTGGAGAGAATGTAGTTGCGGCCCATGGGGGCGCTGCCCTTGCGGCCATCACGGGTGCCGATATGCGCTCGAAGCCAGAGCGCATTGTCCTGTTCGATGCCCAGCATGAAAAGCTCGTCGAACGGAACCTGGCCGAAGGTTTTGCCGGCGCGCATGGTTTCCTGGAGCTCGTAATCGTCACCCTGGCCCTGCGGGAGCCAATGGGCCGTCAGCGAGCCCTGCAGCTTCAGAAATGAGTGGCTCGTCTGCGACCAGATTGTTCCCGTCTGGGAAGAAACGCCCGAGCGTACAAGAAACCGCCTTTCCGGCAGCCGCACCAGGTCGTAATTCAACTGCGCCACGTGTTTGAGTTGGTAGCCGTGGGAAAGCAAAGCTGGCGTCAGGGCGGAGCCGGGAAAAACGTTGCGGAAATCACGGTGGGAAAGCTCCACCCCGGTAGACCAGTCCCAGCGTCCGCTGACAAAGGAATTGATTCCGGCGGTGACAGCCTCGCGTCGCAGGTTGATGGTACCCAACAGGGGCGCCAGGCCAGTGAAGGAGGGACGAATGTCCCAGTTCTCGTTGCGCAAGTCCACTTGCAGGCTATAGCGCTGCTTTGCGTTCTGCCTCCACGGGCCTGATAACGATGCCTTTAAGCGCCGTTTCTGCGTGTCCCAACGTAGCAAAGATTCAATGTTGACAGCAGAATGGTTGAGATTGAAATACTCGGGATAAATTGTCTGCCGAAAAACCCCGCGAAAGGTTGAAAACAAGCCCTGCCATTTGTTCGCTCCCCAGCCGTTGCGTTCGCTTCCACGGAACACGACATCGAATTTGTTATCCGGGCGAGCATTCAGGTCAAAGGCAAAGCGAGGAAAGATGTCCAGTCCGCGAACGCGAGCCTCGGTCGTCCGCAGTTCAGGCAAGGACAAGACGGAGGCTTGAGAGAAGGCGAGTGCCGTGTCCAGCAGTGCTGCGTTGATTTGCGGCTCGGGCTGAAGCGAAATGCCGGCAATCTGGGGCTTGCCCACTCGGTTCCAGTACTTCAGAGCGGCTTCAGTGTTTTCCTCGAGGTAGTAAATGCTGCCTAGAAAGTCGTTGGCGTAAGCATCGTCCGGATCAAGTTGGAGGGCGCACCGCAGCCATTTGGCTGCTTCCGGGTAGCGTTTTTGCTTGAATGCGACGCCGGCAAGTTCGACGGGGAATCTTTCATCAGCAGGTTGCAGGCGACGGCCGGCAATCAAGACCTGAGAAGCACGGCTCCAGAATCCAAGTTGTGCCAGCGCCATCCCGTAGTAGTAATCCAGTTCAGCAGAGGGCCGGGGGACGCTTTCCGACAGGCGCACTATTTCCTGCCACTGCTGTTTGGCAAAGAGTTGCTGGAGGATCGCTATTTGAGCGCTTGACTGATTTTGCGACTGCCCGCTGCTGGGCAAAGCTGTGCAGCTCAGCAAGATTAGGGTGGCTGTAAGGCTAATCAGCGGCCGCCTTGCTGGGGGACGGCAAGCAGGGTCCAGTTGGCGGTAGGTTTCCATTCTGTTTCAAATTTCGAGCGCTCTTGCTTGAGCAGCTTGCGCGCAGCCGGGTCATTGACCATCACGAGCTTTTTATCCCAGTCAAGTCCGGTAACGACCACATAGTGCAACGGTGCGTTGCCACCGCTGGGCCGAAGGGCCACGATCAGAGGACGCCCCTTTTCCAGGTGATGCCGCAGAGTTTCCCATTCGCCGTGAAAAGCAAATGTGTGAAAGCCGTTCTGCTCCAGATACTGTTCTATTGCGGAAGCGTAAATCCCCTGGGCTTGGCGGGAGTAGAGGGCGCGCTGTATAAGGGCCGGATCGGCCTTATCAGAAGCACGCCCTTGTTGCTGAAACCAGTACTGCATCACCATCGCCATGCTGGCGGCGCCACAGCCGTTTTTCTCTTGCCTCACAAACGGCACGTCGAGCCACACGCCCGACGTGCCTGCAGCCAGCAGACCGCCGCACAGCCACAACCATATGGCGATTCGACTGAGAGTACGAACTAACATGCAGCTACTTCTAACGGACGGCGACGATGATCAAGATGAGCGCTGCGATGGCAACCAGGATAATGAGCAGGTCGCGATCGTCAATTCTGCCGGCAGCGAAGTCGGCCTGCGCCTTG
The DNA here is from genome assembly GCA_035252015.1 of Terriglobales bacterium. Taxonomy (GTDB): domain Bacteria; phylum Acidobacteriota; class Terriglobia; order Terriglobales; family Acidobacteriaceae; genus JAICWP01. Next base: position 5,117 of record DATFDP010000133.1, on the reverse strand, counting down.
GTAGAGCGCGACGCCAGTTGGGCCAATTCTTGATCGCTCAGGCTGGAGGCCGCCGTTTTCACTTGCGTGGGGTCCATATGAGCCGATTTCAGAGCCTTCTGGGCGCGCGGCGAGGACAAGAATTGCGCAACTGTCTCCAGATTGCGCTGCCGTGTCTGGCTTGCTGCCACGGTCTCTTTTTGCAAGTCAGCAGGGCTGACTACGTGAGCCTGGGCTGCAAGGTTCGAGGGGAACGCAAAAAACACGGCGAGAACGCCGGCCATCAAGGTGCGAACTGGCTGCCAAACTGAAAAACGCATGGTTCAGGGTCTCCTTTGCGTAAGATCGCGGCCAGAGTACCAGAGAGGACTTGAGAGCCGATTATACGAACGGCCCAGGACATTGGTAATTACTGCTGTGGCACCGTCCTCACGACATTTCCACAAACACTTGGCTAATCATCGTGACGGAGAAGGCGCGTGATCTTGCTTTTCTCTACGAAGTAAGATCGGCAAAGTATTTACCCGCCAACCACTGCTCCAAGTTGCTCTGCAGACGCTCGGAAACTTCGGTGAAGCGAATGCCGGCGTGGCCGTGCTCATCGGTCCAGGCTACTTCACCACGGGCTTCCACAAAACTTTCAGTGTCGGGCAAGTCGAAGCGCAGGCGCAGAGGTTCGGCAGGATCGAGCGCTTCCGAAGCCGCGATGGCAATGCCGCCCTGGCTCAGATTGGTAATGTTGGCACTCACTTTGCGCTTGTTGGCGAAGGTAAGGCTGACCGGAATATCCACCTCCTGCCGGAAATAGCGCAAGCGGCCCCGCAGCATGAGATTGCGCGCGGCGGAAAGAGTGCGCACCGCCTGCTCCATGGAAATCGGTTTTTCAAAGACAAAGCGGGCGCCCAGTTGCGACAGCTCCGGCAGGCCCATGCCCTGTGCGGCAATGGCCAGAGGCACGGAAGTGCGGCAAGACGGGTGGCCTCGGAGATTGCGAAGAAAATCAGCAGCTCCGCGCAATTCGCAATCCACAATGACAGCGTCGAATTTGGAGTGGGTTAGGCGGTCACGCGCCGATTCCGGTTCGGAATCCACGTGAACGCCAATCCGGAGGTTACCCAAGACACCACCCAGAACGCTGATGGTCTGCCAGTCGTTGCAGACCATGATGGACTCGAGAGTCATAGCTGTTGGGATGGTATGCGGCGGGAAGCAAGGGTCGAAGATAACTGAAGTAATAGCACGTATGGCCGATGGCCCGGGACACATCCGGGCTACCTAAAGGTTTGGCCGCGAAGCTTGCCCTACTGCAGTGGCGGTCAGTGAGCGCTCACGATACCAGGCTACGGTGCGTTCCAAGCCTTCTTCAAAACCCACGGTGGGGCGATAACCCAGGTGTTCTTGCGCCAGGGATATATCGGCGAAGGAGTGCTTAATATCGCCGGCGCGTTCGGGGCCGTGCTGCACAGGGCCTTGGTAACCCGTGATTCGCCGCAACAGGGCAATGGTCTGGTTGAGAGTGGCCTGGTGGCCAGCGGCCACATTGAACACACGTCCCACGACCTTGGAGGCCGGTGCCGCACAGGCCAGCAAGTTGGCAGCCAAGGCGTTCTCCACATAAGTGAAGTCCCGGCTTTGTTCGCCATCGCCGAAGATGGTGGGCTGCTGGCCGCTGAGCATAAAGGTAATGAAGCGGGCGAGCACGCCGGAATAGGGAGAATTGGGGTCCTGGTAAGGGCCGAAGATGTTGAAGTAGCGCAGGCACACCGTTTCCAGGCCATAAACCTGCCAAAAAGAGTGCATATAGTGCTCGCCAGCGAGCTTGGAAACGGCATAAGGCGAGATGGGATTGGAGGTCATATCTTCCCGCTTGGGCAAGGTGGGAGTGTCGCCATAGGCGGAGGAAGAAGCGGCAAAGATCACACGTTTTACCTTGGCGTCGCGGGCGGCAACCAGCAGGTTCAGCGTGCCGTCAATGTTGGCTCGATTGGAACCCAAGGGATCGGAAATCGAGCGGGGAACGGAGGCCATTGCGGCTTCGTGAAGGACGTAGTCCGTATTCTGGCAAGCATGGCGCATAGCATCCAGGTCGAGCAGGTCGCACTCGCGGAAGTCCAGCCTACCTGCCATGTCGGCAATGTTCTCCTGTTTGCCAGTAGCAAAGTTGTCAATCCCGCAAACTTTTTCACCGCGTGCCAGCAATGCCCGCGCCAGATTCGAGCCTATGAAACCCGCAACTCCTGTGACCAGGTATTTCGCCATCGCTGAATAATACGAGAAATTATTGCCAAAGGCTTGTCTTTTGCGGCAACTCAGAAGCTGGTAGAGTAGTAGCGCCGCATCCGCATGTGCGCTTCCCCCCATGCAGCAAGACAAGGCAACTTGACACTATCCAGTTAGTTCCTAGTAAACCGAGGTAAGTAGATGCGAATTTTAGTTGTAGGTTCGGGATACGTTGGCCTGGTAGCCGGCGCGTGCTTTGCAGAACTGGGACACGACATCATTCTGGTGGACAACGACGCGGCCAAGCTCGCGGCGTTACAGAGGGGCGAAGTTCCCATTCACGAGCGCTTCCTCCGGGAGTTGTTGCAGCGGCACCGGAGCTCGCGGCTGACTTTTTCCGGGGACCTGGCTAAGGCGGCACTAGACAGCGCAGTCATCTTCATCGCTGTGGGCACGCCGCCGACCGAAGGCGGAGAAGCCGACCTTTCCTATGTGGAATCAGTGGCGCGCGAAGTGGCGGGCGCGGTGAACGGTGGTTACAAGATTGTGGTCGAAAAAAGCACGGTTCCGGTGTACACCAGCACCTGGGTGCGCAAGGTCATGATGCTCAATGGCGCGCAGGAGAGTTCCTTCGACGTTGCGTCCAATCCTGAGTTTCTGCGTGAAGGCACAGCAGTCACCGATTTTCTATATCCCGACCGCATCGTGGTGGGTGCGGACAACGAGCGCTGCGCGGCTGTGCTGCGCGAGATTTATCAGCCCATGACCGACGGCAGCTATTACGGGGGTAAGGATGTTGTGCCGGGGCCCAATGGGGCGCAAGTGCCCCCCCGGCTGATAGTGACCAGCACTAAGAGCGCCGAACTGATCAAGCACGCCTCCAATGCCTTCCTGGCCATGAAAATTTCCTTCATCAACGCGGTGGCCAGCGTCTGCGAAAACGTGGGCGCGGATGTGGCCCAGGTGTGCGAAGGAATGGGCACCGATTCGCGGATCGGGCGTCGTTTCCTAAGGCCCGGCGTGGGTTATGGCGGTTCCTGCTTTCCCAAGGATTTGATGGCATTTCGCGCCGTGGCGCGCGAGTGCGGTTATGATTTCGGTCTGCTGGATGAGGTGATCCGCATCAACGAGGAAATGCGGCAACGCTTCCTGCGCAAGGTGCGCCACGCGCTGTGGACGCTGAAAGGCAAGCGGCTGGCGGTGCTGGGTCTGGCCTTCAAGGGCGGCACCGATGACGTGCGCGAGTCGCCGGCTTTAGCATTGGTGGAGTCGCTGCTGAAAGAAGGCAGCCAGGTGGTGGCTTACGATCCGGCAGCTACCGAGCGGGCACGGGAGACGCTGGGCAGGCGGGTGACGTTTGCGGGCAACGCTTATGACGCCGCTCAGGGAGCGGACGCGCTGCTGGTGCTTACTGATTGGGAGGAATTTGCTTCTCTCGACTTGGAGCGGCTGCGTGAGCTGTTGCGTTATCCCATTGTGATTGATGGCAGGAACATGTACAAACCGGAGCGGATGGCCGCCCTTGGATTTCACTACTACAGTGTGGGGCGCCCCCTGGCCGCTCCCAAATCGCAACCGGCCAACGCCAGCAGCGTGCCGGGCTCCCGTTAGATTCTCATGAACAAATTACGCGCCATCGTGACCGGGGGCGCCGGCTTCCTGGGCTCCCACTTGTGCGACGCCTTGCTGGCGGAGGGACACTCGGTAGTGGCGGTGGATAACCTGCTCACCGGCAATGCCGCCAACCTGGAGCACTTGCGCCACGAGCCGCGCTTCGAACTGCGCCGCGTGGACGTCTGTGAACCCTTCGATTGCGGCAAGGCGGACTATGTGTTTCATCTGGCTTCGCCTGCCAGTCCGGTGGATTACACGGTCCATGGAATTCCGACGCTGCGAGTAGGTTCCCTGGGCACCTTCAATGCGCTGGAGGTCGCCAGGAAGTATGGAGCTAAATTCTTTCTTTCCTCGACTTCGGAATGTTATGGCGATCCGGAAGAGCATCCGCAGAAGGAAACCTATTGGGGGCACGTTAATCCCATCGGGCCACGTTCGGTGTATGACGAAGCCAAGAGGTTCTCCGAGGCGGTGACCGTAGCCTACCGGCGTTATCACCAACTGGAGACGCGCATTGTGCGCATCTTCAACACCTACGGGCCGCGGATGCAGATCAACGACGGGCGCGTAGTTCCCAACTTCATGAAGCAGGCCCTGCGCGGGGAAGAGCTGACCGTCTACGGCGACGGCAAGCAGACGCGCAGCTTCTGCTACGTTGCAGATGAGATAGATGGCCTTATGCGCCTGGCCTGGTCGCAGGAGCCGGGGCCGGTGAACATCGGCAACCCGGGCGAATTCACCATCCTGGAGTGCGCGCGAAAAGTACTGCAGGTGACAGGTTCGAAGAGCCAGATCAAGTTTCTGCCGCTGCCGCCAGACGATCCCAAGCAGCGCTGTCCCGACATAAGCAAGGCGCGCAGCGTGCTCGGCTGGGAGCCCAAGATTGATCTGGCGACTGGTTTAAAGTTGTCCTTGGATTATTTCCGGCAAGCAGTTAAGGAAATTGCTGCTGCAAATTCCCGCGGAGCGCGTTAGGCAGGTTTGGCGGGCACGGTGGCCGCCGGCCAGGGCCCCAGTTTTTTCTCGCCCAATGCTTTCACAATAGCTTCGAATTCCCGCTAGTTAACACGTTGTTCCCTTCGAAGTGATCGCGCAAGACGGCCACCAGGGCTAGCGCGCTGCCCGCCAACTCAGGCTGGGTCGAGAGCTGCGGCTGGCCGGTCGATTTAGGCGGACTGAGACGGTCAATTACCTGCTGCAGGAACTCACGCGAGCCGCTTTCAACCCCATCCCCAGGCCTTGTTCGCTACGCGACTCCATGTTGGGGCGCAAGTTGGGATCACGGCCATGTTGGGGTTTTTGAG
>DATFDP010000132.1:0-3662 GCA_035252015.1 Terriglobales bacterium | reverse complement strand
GCAGGGTCGTCCCAGGCGTAGTCTTTTAGATACTGGTCAACTTTCTCGGGACCAAGCGCCTGTTTCCACTTGAAGATATCGCCACTCGTGGCGCTGCGAACCATTTCTTCATCACCGTATTCACCGGCCATAAGAACAAAGCAACAGATCCGCTTCTCCACTCCGGCCAGGATGGCGCCTGCATGCGCGTTAAAACTGTGTCCCACGTAAGCGATGCGGTGGCGATCCACCTGATGCCGGCTGATCAGCAGGTCCACGCCGCGACGAAGATCAATGATCTCCTGGTGCTCGTCTTCGGCCGCCTGCTCTGCCCAGCCCAGCGGATCCTGTTTCACAGACTTCTCCTGGTAGCCAGGGCGGACCATGGGCGTATCGATGAGCAGTGAGACGACGCCGGACCGCGCCAGGACCAGCGCTTCTTCAAGAAATTCGTCACGGTTGCGCAGCGGCGATCCATCCATCATCCAGTGACCCCATAGGATGGCTGGATAAGGGCCGTCACCTTGGGGAAGCACAAGATAGGCGGGGACATGGTCGCTTTCGCTGGTGCCTGCATATTGCAAGTCGATGACCAGCGCTTTGCCGCGTTGCTCCACGCCCATCTCAGTGAAATCAAGCCCGAGCCGTTCGGGATAGTCGAAATGTGCCGCCAGGCTTTGAAAATCAGCCTTGCCGGATTGACCGCGGCAAGGCGAGACCAGCACCGGCATGAGAACCAGCAATGCGATCACGATGAAGGCGGTTTGTGTTTTTCGATTTGTCACGATTAAATTAGCGGAACCAGAGTAGATTGTGTGTTGCTGCAAGGAGCCAGTATGGCCATCAGCTTCGTCCGCACCATTCCCATCCTGCGCATGTTTGACGTGGAGAAGGCAAAGGAATTTTACGCCGGCTACCTGGGATTTCACGTGGATTGGGAACACAAGTTTCCGGATGTGGCGCCGATTTACATGCAGGTTTCGCGCGCCGGTCTGATTCTCCACCTCAGCGAACACTATGGCGATGGTACACCAGGATCAGCAGTTTATGTGCAGATGGAAGGCGTAGAAGAGTTCCATCGCGAGCTAACGCAGAAGAACTATGGCTATCTGCGTCCCGGACTGGAAAAGACGCCGTGGCATACACTGGCTCTCAGCATCCTGGATCCGTTTGGGAACATGATCCGCTTCAATGAGCCCGTGCACTGATCCATGCTTGGTGCCAGGCGAATCGCGCAGCATCGCTGGTCAGGGCTGTAGCTTTGGAATTTTTCCCGCAGCAGTGCTAACCTCTCCCGGCATGAGTTCACCTGCAGTCCCGCGTCCGGATATTCAGCGCGCGCCGGAGACTTTCTTTAAAGTGCAAAAACGTAACCGGCGGGCCACGTGGCGCATGTCTGCCCTGACGGCCTTTTCGGCATTTGTTATGGGTATTCCGCTCACGCTGGTGCTCACGCCGCTACTGTATGCCGTTGCGCTGTTTACGGCTGAAGTGATCAACCGCTTCATTTCACCGCTGCCGCCAGAATTCTGGCAAGCATCGCGCGATCTGGCGAAATTCGGCGCGCGTGTGGCGGACTTCGCACTCAACCAGCGCGGCACGCTCGATTCTCAAGAAATTGTTCTTGGACTGCTGCTGATTCTCGGACCCGGAATCGCGCTGGCACTCGTGCTCTGGACAGGGATGCTGCTGTTGTTTCGGCATGGCGGCGTGGGCGGGACGCTGGCGAGCATGAACGCGCGCGAGCCCAACCAGGCGGACCTGAAAGAGCTGCAGCTTGCCGACGTGGTGCAGGAAATGGCGATTGCCGCCGGACTCGCCGCGCCCAAGGTAATGCTGATTGACTCGCCCGGAGCGAATGCCGCGGTCGTGGGAACTTCGCCGGAAGACGCGCGCATTGTGATTTCGCGGCGGCTGCTCGATGACCTTGATCGCGACCAGTTGCAGGCCTTGCTGGCACACCTGATTGCTTCGGCCGGCAATGGCGACCTGAAGATCGCGTTCAAAGTCACCAGCGTCTTTGAAACCTGTGGGTTGATTCTCACGATGATTAATGCGCCGTTCGGCAAGGACTCGCGAACGGCGCTGCGGCGGCTGGTCGTCTATGCGCTGACCGGTGGCTCCGCATTGAAGAAAGCCGCGGACGCGGAAGAAGTGGCGGAGCTGCTGGGCGACACGCTGGACACGAGTGACTCGGACATCGACAAGTTTTTCAACCAGAGGAATCCGGGGCTCATCCGCAAGGCGTTGCGACTGGTGTTGTTTCCTTTTCAGTTTACCAATATCGCCATAGAGATCACTCTGTGGTTTTTCCTGAACGCGCTCCTGGGACCGTGCATGGCGCTGCTGTGGCGCACGCGCCGCTACCTGGCCGATGCCGGTTCGGTGGCACTCACGCGCAATCCGGACGCGCTGGCCCGCGCCCTGGAGCGGCTGAGCCAGGACAACACCGCGATCGCGGGCGGCGCCTGGGCGTCGCACCTGTTTGTGGTGAACCCGAAGGGCGACAGCAGCCTGCGCGGGCTGCCGCAATCAGACGAGCAGAAGCGCAAAGCGATAGAAGCGTGGAAAGCCACGAGCACCGCGAGCGGCGTTACGGCGACGGTTGTCCAGCCTGCGGTTGACGATTATCTGCGCATGCGCAAGGAGATGATGGTCACGGGCATGGCTGCGATGCGAGGCGATGCCGCGGCTATGGGGCGTATGCAGGCTTTTGCCCACGCGATGGGCGGCGAAGCGGAGTTGGACCTGCACAATATCCCCAATCTCAATGACCTTGTGTTGGCGCAGAAGGGCGACCGGGCAGCCATTGCTCGGATGCGCGCCGCGCGGCAGCAGCATCAGCAACAACAATCAACGGGGAAAGGACGTACGGGGCTGCAGACATATAGCTTCCTCTCTTTCCATCCTCCGTTGAACAAGCGGACCAAACGCCTGCAAAAGATGGGAGCGAAGCTGGTGACTCAGGGGCGGCGCTGGGGTCCGGTAATGACAGCAGTCATGGTTCTGGTTTACGCCGTCGGCGCGGTAGCCTTCGCGTTTGTGGGCGCCATGATGCTGTTTGTGATCGCCATGATGATCGGGTTGAATCTACTCTTCCTGACGCTATGGCTGAGCGTGATTCACTGGGCTTTTGCGCAGGATTGGGTGGCCAACGCGCAGGGCTTCATTAAGTTCGTGAACGACGTTGTGAACGCATTCCAAAGAATGCGCTGAGCTAAGCGCTGGTTCGGTGGCCTGCTCGCGAGATTACTTGTCCGATTTTGTGGCTATCTGCGCATCTGCGTTCTGCAATGACTTCAGAAAGCTGACGATTTGCCAGCGCTGCTGTTCCGGCAGTCGCGACCACGATGGCATTCCGTTTTTCATGCTGCCGTTGCTGAGCAGCCATTGCAGTTCGCCCGGTGTTGCATTACGTACGCGGTCGCTATGCAGGCTGGGATGGTGATCTTTCCCGAAAGCGTCATCGCCATGACATGAGGCACAGTTCTGCTTGAACAACTTGGCGCCGGCGGCCTGCGCTGAGGAGTTGCCCGCAAATGGATTCTCGCGAGCGCGGTCCTTCTCCGGCACTCGCGTCACCCACAGACCGTCACCGGCGGCAGCCAGCAGAAGCGTGGCGGAAACGAGTGCGCAGAGTACGAGAAGAACAATACGGACCGGTTTCATCTACTTTCTCCACA
>DATFDP010000131.1:0-15162 GCA_035252015.1 Terriglobales bacterium | reverse complement strand
CGGTCCCAAGGGCGACGTCATCCTGGTGCGCCTGCACGGCCCCAAGGTGGAATACACCGGAGTGGTCCCCTGGAAAACGGTGTAAGCGACGCCGTGCATGCCGGCGTGCACCTGATCCAAAGGCAGAATTTTGGTTTTGATGGGCAGTTCGCTGGCCAGACTGGTGACCGCTAATAGAAACAAACTAAACGCAACCAGGGAAGTGTAATTCTTCTTTTTCATCCAGCAACTCTGCCTGGATAGACTCCGCAAACTGAAGTCTGGAGCCAGGTTTGTAAATGTCGGGGAGGTAGGCCGGCGCGATATCTATCCAAATCGCGTCAGGGTGCATCTATACTAGCACAGAGAAAGTTTAGTCCCGAGGGATTCATGTTGAGTCTGCCGTCGTCCTACTGCCCAGGGCAAAGGGCTGCCCGGCGGGCAGTTAGCCTGGTTGCCGTTCTCTGCCTGCTAAGTACCATACTGGTGCCGGCCTGGGCGCAGTCGCAAGACCAAACTTCCACCCAGCAGCAACAGAAGCCTACCGAGCAGGCTCCGCCGGAAGCTGGTGGTCCGCAAGGAGATATTGGCCCCATCGCCGTCCCCAAGAAGAAGGAAGAACCGCCCCCGCCGCCCCCGCCAGCACCCAAGAAGGTTCCCGGGATGCCGGACTACTCCATCCAGGTCAACGTCCCACTGGTTACTTTGGACGTAATGGCCCTTACAAAAGAAGGACAGTTCATTCCCGGACTGAAAAAGGACAACTTCAAGATTTACGAAGATGGGGTGCAGCAGAACATAACCAACTTTAACCAGTCGGAAGCGCCGATCACAGCGGTGTTACTGGTAGAGTTCGCAGCCACCAACTATTCGTTCATGTATGACGCTCTTAACGCGTCCTACTACTTCGCCAATTCACTGAAGCCGAATGACTGGGTGGCGGTTGTTTCTTACGACATGAAGCCGTACATCCTGGTTGACTTCACTCAGGACAAGCGGGCCATCTTCGGCGCCCTGAACCAGTTGCGCATTCCCGGCTTCAGCGAAACCAACCTGTTTGACGCCCTCTATGACACGCTCGACCGCTTGGACCGCATTCCCGGTCGCAAAGCGATCGTGGTGGTTTCCACCGGGCGCGACACATTCAGCAAGCTCACGCTGGACCAGATCCTGCAGAAGGTTAAGGCCACCAAGGACGTGACCATTTTCCCGGTCAGCATCGGCTTCATGTGGCGGGAATACGTCGAGTCGCACTACGGGATGAATCCCGATGTTTCGGCTGCGATGATGGATTACCTGCAGGCCGACAACCAGATGCGGACTTTTGCCAAGCTGACCGGTGGCAAGGCGTATTTCCCGCGCTTTGAGGGCGAATTACCGGACATTTATCGCGACATCGGCGCTTCGCTGCGCAACCAGTACACCATTGCCTATCACCCCACCGACTCGAAGCTGGACGGTACTTACCGTAAGCTCAAGGTGGAGCTGGTAGCGCCAGACGGGCAGCCACTGAAGATTCACAACCAAAAAGGGAAAGACGTTAAGTACCAGCTGGTATATCGCGAGGGATACACGGCCAAACACCAGGTGGAGTAGATTCCGTTCCAAGTACCTAGTACCAGGACCCACTTACAGTTTGCGAGAACTACAGAGCGCCCGGCCAAGAAGTCGGGCGCTTCGTGTTTTTGCTCTTTACTAAGAAACGCTTCTTCGGCATCTCGATGGAGCCTGCAAAAAAAGGCAGATTTGTCGTAGTCAGGCGAACTGGGTACTAGGTATTGCCCACTACATCTTCGGCAAAATCTCCCGCAGGGCCCACTGAATGCGATTCACAGCGCGGTCAATGTTGCCTACTTCTTTGGCGTGTTCCTGGTTGGCGTGAACAGTGAAAGAGATGACCTGCAAAGCATTGCGGATGTGGTGGTTCATCTGATCAATGGTTTCCAGCCGCTGCAGGATCAGCTTGCGGCGCTTTCGCCCCGCATCGAGGATCTTGTAGAAGAGCACGCCTGCGAGCAGTGCGGCCAGCGCGTCGGAAACTTCCACGGTAGCCACCGGCGAATCGCGATGGACGAGCAGAATGTAATCCACGGCCAGGCTGCTGCAGAACACGAATAACGCGAACAGCAGCGAGATCACCACCAGGCGTTGCCAGGTGGGCAGCCAATCATGTGCCAGGGACTTACCGGGACTAGCTGCTTCCGGAATATGAATTTGGTTCTGTGGCGGCGGAGGAACATCAGGCTGGCGCCCGGGTAAAACCGTGTGCATGGACAGACCTTGGAACTGCGTCAGAACGATTCTACTACCTTGCAAGCTGCAGCCTAGTGGACGTGAAAAATCCTGTCCAGCACAAAAAGGAACGCGACTCCCACGAACACCACCAGCGCCATCTTGACGCCGGGCTCCTTGTTGACTTCGGGGATGAGGTCGGAGGCGGCGACGTAGATGGTGACGCCGGCCGAGAGCGGCAGTCCGGCGCCCACTTGGTGCCGGAACAGGGCCATGGTCAGCACGCCGGCGAGCGTGGCCGCGCCCAGCAAAGCCGAGGCGCCCCAGGCGATGCCGCGGCTGCGACCGCTGGCCAGCATCACCGAAGCCACGGTGAAGCCCTCCGGAATTTTGTGCAGGAAAACGGCGATGAAGATGATCCATCCCAGCCAGCTGGAAACCAGAAAGCCAGAGGTGATGGCGATGCCGTCGAAAAAAGTGTGTATGACGAGGCCGAGCAGGACGGAGATGCCTTTGCGCGCCTGTACGAACTCGGCGGTGTGCGTTTCCTCGCCAAAATGGAAGTGAGGCGTGACCGTGTGCTCAAAAAAATGGATGAGCAGGTAGCCGAGCAAAACCAGAAAACCGGCGCGGAAGCCGCGCAGCTTGACGCTCTCCGGCACCATTTCCACCATCGCGGTAGCCAGCATGAAGCCGGCGCCCAGGGCAACAAAGTACTTCAGATAACGCTGTTCCCAGGGCCGGCGCGCCACCACGGCGCCGCCCACTACGTTGGCGGCAGCAGCTGTGAGGCCGAGAAGGATGCTGAGGGCGATGGCGTGCATTCAGTTCTCGGTTCTCAGTTCTCGGTTCGCAGTTGCCATAGTGCAGTTCCGGTTCTCAGTTGCAATGATGCACGCTTACTTCGGCTTAATCGAGGCAATGAGACCGTTCAGAATACGGCCAAGTTCGGCAGTCTGCTCGAGAATGCTGTGGCAGGCGTCCGGCTGAAGATAATTCAGTTTTTCCGCGATTATGATTTGAGTTTCGATCTCGACGAGCGAGCGGCGCGCGGTGGCGAGGAAATGGTGAAATGCCTTAGGAGAAAAGCGCGCTTGGCCGTCGGCAATATTACTGGGAACGGATATCGCGGCGCGTCGTAGTTGGTTGCTTCGGCCATACAACTCTTCTCGCGGAAAATGTTGAGTGACTCGATAGATCTCGGTTACAAGGTCTATGCCCTTTTTCCACGCACTCAGATTGCGATACGACTGTCCCATGGCGTTTTCCTCGGGCATCTTACCTGAGGAGCCCCACTCTGAGAACCGAGAACTGAGAACTGAGAACTGCCCCTACCCCGAATGCCTTATGTGCATTACATCGCCGTCCTCCACGATGTAGTCCTTGCCTTCCAGGCGCAGAGTGCCGCGGGCACGGGCGTTGGCTTCGGAGCCCGCGTCCAGCAGCGCGTCCCAGTGGATGGTCTCAGCGCGGATGAAGTGTTTTTCCAGGTCCGAGTGGATGGCGCCAGCGGCTTCCACGGCGCGCGTGTTGCGGGCGATGGTCCAGGCGCGGCATTCATCTTCGCCTACGGTGAAGAAAGAAATCAGGCCCAGTAGTTCGTAGGTCTTGCGCACGAGGCGCACCAGGCCGCTCTCCTTCAAGCCATAGCTGGCAAGGAATTCGGCAGCATCTTCGTCGCTCATTTCCGCCAGTTCGGCTTCCACCTTGCCGCAGATGGCGGTCGCGCCCGCGTTGGGCCGTGACGCGACTTCGCTGAGGCCGTATTTGGCGATGGCGCCCTCCAGTTCGCGGCCCAGGTCGGGGCTTTCGCTGATGTTGAGCACGTAGAGGATGGGCTTTTCGCTCAGGAACATGAAGCCGCGCACGCGCTTTTTATCTTCGGCGGTCATGGGCATCTCGCGCAGCGGCCGCTCGCTTTCCAGATGAGCTTTGGCGCGCAACAGCAGGTCGTGCTCGCGCTCGAGTTCGGGGGAGCGCATTTTCTTCAAATCTTTTTCCAGACGTTCCAGGCGCTTCTCCACCTGGCCCAGATCGCTGAAGATCAGGTCAAAGTCCACATTCTTTATGTCGCGCAGCGGGTTGATTTCGCCCACATGCGGAACCGAGGGATCGTCAAAAGCACGCACTACGTGTGCGATGGCATCCACGCCGCGAATGTTGGTAACAATGGATTCGCTGAGCCCCTCCTTCGGTCCTGTAGCGCTCTTGCTGGACGCAACCGGCATCGCGGCCACATCTACGTATTCCACGGAAGCATGGATCAGTTTGCGCGGATTGCACATGGCCGCCAAGCGGTCGAGACGCTCGTCCGGCACCTTGGCCACGCCGACGTGCGCTTCGCGCGGGTTGCCAAAAGCGCGCTCGGAGACGTGCGCCCTGGTCAGCATGCGGAACAGCGAAGATTTGCCTACTTGTGGCAGGCCGATGATTCCGGTTTTCATAAAAAATGCCAGTAGGTAGCTGGTAGTTAGTAGTTGGTAAGTCTGACAGCTACGATCCCATCATAAATGGAGGAGCCGGCGCAGGCAGCGATGCTATGCTGCGGTTGGGCTATGCGTTTCCGATCAGGAATCTCATCGGCACCGTTGTGACTGTAATTCCGGCTGGCCTGTTTGCAGCGGGCCTGAGCTTCCAGGCGGTCAAGAAGGAAGTACTGGAACAGCGGCTCCGATCGTTCTCCCGCGATAACACCCAGCGTGAGGCCATCCTCAAAAAGATGTTCAGGGAGGTGGGCTGCGCCGATCATCTCGAAGAAGAAGCGGTCGAACACCTTAAGCAGCCGGACCTCATCTGCGTGTTGCCCGGACAATCAGACCAGGTCATTTTCGTGGGCGCTCACTTCGACCACGTATCGGTAGGCGAAGGCGTAGCGGACAACTGGAGCGGAGCGTCGCTGCTACCCAGCCTGTACCAGGGCCTGCGCACCCAGCCGCGCCAGCACACCTTCATCTTCATTGCTTTCACCGGCGAAGAGAAGGGCGAACTGGGCTCGCATGCGTACGTGCGCCGCATGAGCAAGGATGAGGTTGCGCGCACCCAGGCCATGGTTAACATGGACACGTTGGGTCTGGGGCCAACCGAAATGTGGCTCAGCCATGCCGACCCTTACTTGTCAGCGGTTCTGAAGGCAGTGGCCAAATCGCTTAGCCTGCCACTCGGAGTCGTCAATGTGGATGGGATGGGCAGCAGCGACTCGGAGGAGTTCGCTCGTCGCAAGATTCCCTGCATCACCATTCATTCGGTGACCCAGCAAACCTGGCCGATCCTTCACAGCCCCCAGGACAACTTGAAAGCTGTTCATCTGGATGAGTATTACGACAGCTATCGGCTGATTGAGGGATACCTGGTGTATCTGGATGGGGCGCTGAAAAAATCAGGGGTCAGGAGTCAGTAGTCGGGAGTCAGATGAATCGTGACTGAATCCTGATAACTGATAGCTCGCTCTAGCTGCCGTGCATCACGGAAACGGGCATGGTGATGGTGGTGGCCGAGCGCGGCTGGACGGCAACGCGGGCAGTCAAATAGATAAGCGCCAGGCCCAGTAGCAGAACAGCGCCTTCCAGGCGCGTGGACCAGACGTGCAGAGCATCGAAGTGCATACGCACAGGACTGTCGGGAGCCACAGCATCAATTTGCCCCACCGACAGCCGCAGGGCATCCATGCGCGGAATGATGGAAAACTGCAGCACGGCAGTGAGCGCCAGCATGATGTATACCAGCACGTTGCGCGCAGCCAGTGGCTGCACTGAAGCTGTGGTCACGCGTGCATAAGCAAAAGAAACCAGCACATACACCAGCCCCCCGGCCAGTCCAATCCAATGCAAAGTCTTGAGGGAGCGAGCGACTACCAGTCCCGCCGGATGTGTGTTGGGCAGCAAAGTAAAAAGCGCCGGCGCCACCACGAAGGCAAAGAAGACAATCCCGCCGACCCACACGACAAGCGAGAGCAGCATGAGAAAACGCAGCACGGTCATAGAGAGCAATCCTTCAGCTCGTAGACGCCATTTTAAATGACTCCTGACCGAGGAGGTCCTTATAGACCACGGCCAGATCGCGCAGCGCCTGAGCGCAATTGCCACGGAAGCTGGAGCCGTGCTGCACGGCCAGCGTGCGCGGCTGCAGTGTTGCCAGACCTTCCAGGATGCGGCGGGTGTTAGGAGTATAGGGAACGTAGTCGGCTAGAGGCCCAGCCTGAATCTGCGTCAGGCTGTCGCGGACGCGGCCCAGGATGTCGCTCTCGGTGAGCGCTTCCACGTCACCGTTGTGGTGAAACAAATCGGAGCAGAGCAGAGTCCGCTGCGTCTCCTCGAAGAGCACACCCGCGTCCCAGCCGTGCGGGAGGTGCGGGGTACTGTAGTAGCGGAAACGATATTTACCGGTGCTGAGCACGTCGGCGGGCGCAAGCATGCGCGCTGGGCGGCTGGAAAAATCATTGACGCTGACCTGGGCTCCCACCAGATTGCAGGCGGGCTGGGCCTGCGGCGCGATGGCCAGCCAGTCGTTGAGCGCGCCACATTCGTCCGATTCAAAATGGCTGAAGCTGATCCAGCGCAATTTGGCCGGGTCCATGACGCTGGCCACTTGCTCGCGAACCGCGGGAAACATCCGCCGCAGGCCGGCATGGAAGAGCAGGGGTTCGTCGTCTTTCACCAGGAAATGGTTAAACTGCATGTTGATCTCAGGGAAAAAGACGCAAATGCGGTAAAGGTCAGGCGCGATTTCAGAGATGGGCACAGGGCCTCCAAGCACGACATCAAGAGTTTCGCAGGTTTCAAAGTAGCGGGCAACTTGGCGGAAGCTGACGAAGACTACGGCCTATACCGGCACCGGCACGGTGTCCACAATTTCCTTCAGCACCTGCTCGGCCTGCTCGGTTTTCTTCAGTGTGGATGAATAAAGCGCGTTGACCACCACGCGGTGAGCGAAAACCGGAACCATTAGCGGCTTGAAGTCCTCGGGAGTGCAGAAGCTGCGGCCTTCAACATAGGCCAGCGCCTGGGCGGCTCGGTAGAGCATGAGCGCGCCGCGCGGGGAAACGCCCAGGGAGAGGTAATCGGATTCGCGCGTGCGCTTCACGATTTCCAGCGTGTAGTTGACCAGCGACTCATCCACCTGTACACGCGTAACTTCCTGCTGAATTGCTGTCACATCGGCGCCGCTAAGAATGGGCCGCATCTCGTCGAGTCGGACGGCGCCGGCTTGCGACCGCAGAATGGCGCGCTCGCTATCGCCTTCGGGATAGCTCATGCGCACCCGCATCAGAAAGCGGTCCATCTGCGATTCCGGTAATGGGTAAGTGCCGTGGTGCTCCACCGGATTCTGTGTGGCAACCACCAGGAACGGCTGCGGCAGGGGATAGGCGTGGCCATCCACCGTGACCTGGCCTTCGTTCATAGCTTCCAGCAGGGCGGACTGAGTTTTGGGCGTAGTGCGGTTTATTTCGTCAGCCAGCAGCACATTGGTAAACACCGGCCCATGACGAAACTCGAATTTCTGCTCCAAGGCGGAATAAACGGAGATGCCGAGCACGTCGCTGGGCAACATGTCGCTGGTGAACTGGACGCGCTGAAAGGTGCAGTCCAGGCCGCGGGCCAGGGCCTGGGCCAGCGTGGTTTTGCCCACTCCAGGCACGCCTTCAATGAGTAAATGGCCCCGGGCAAAAATGGTCACCAGGGCGAGGCGCACCACTTCATCCTTGCCACGGATGATGTTGCGCAAAGCGTTCTCGAGTTGCGCCGCGCGCGAGATGGTGGCCGCCGGGGTAGACATGGAAATTCGATTTTACTATGCAGGCAGCGGGTTGCTGAGGTTACTTCCGGGTAGCGACAGCAACTAGTCAGGAGTCGGTTGTCAGGCGTCGGCACTGCCAACTGCTCCACCTAGCCATTTGGGTGATGCGCGTCGATGCTGCCTGCCGCCATGATGGACACCATCGTAGGGACCATAAGTTCTAACCAGGAGATCTGCCATGGCAGCAACAGGCAAAACAGGGTGGGCGGAGTATTCCGAGGAATTGGCACAAGTGGCGGAGAAAGTCGGGCAAACGGTGGTGGCGTTACAACCGAATGATTCGCATGCCGCCAGCGGGCTGATATGGCAGAAGGGAATCGTGGTTGCGGCCAATCACGCCGCTCGCGGCGATGAGGTGACCGTAATCCTGCCCGGCGGAAAGTCTGCCATTGCCCGCACAAAAGGACGCGACCAAAGCACCGATTTGGCCATCTTTAGCCTGGAAGGGAACGAGGAGACTGGCGTGGCCACGCTGGGGGATGCCAAACAGCTTCGCGTCGGCCATCTGGTACTGGCCCTGGCGCGCACCCGTCGCGGAAATCTGACCGCCAGCGCGGGCATTATTTCCGGCTTGATGGAGGAGTGGCAGACCTGGCAGGGAGGGCAGATTGACCGCTTTATACGGCCTGACCTGACGCTTTATCGCGGCTATTCCGGTGGCCCGCTGGTGAACGCGCAGGGAGAAGTTGTGGGAATCAACACCAGCGGACTGAGGCGGGGCACGCCGGTCACCATTCCCAGCGGCACGGTTAAGCGGGTTGTGAACGAATTGCTAGCCAAAGGACACGTCGAGCGCCCCTACCTGGGCGTAGCGCTGCAACCTGTCGCGCTGCCGGAAGAGATGAAGAGCAAGCTCAACCTGGGCAGCCGTCACGGGCTGCTCGTGGTCCACGTGGAGAGCGATGGGCCTGCCTGGGCCGCAGGGCTAATGCTGGGAGACGTGGTGATCGAAATTGGCGGCAAGGCGCTTGCGCACACTCACAATTTGCGGGCTCTCCTGGGTAAAGGGCGTGTTGGTGAGCAAGTCTCCGTCAGCATCGTGCGCAGCGGCGAAAGGAAAGAAATTCCCGTAACGCTAGGAGACCGCTTCGGGCGATGACACTGAAGGCAGCGGCAGCACAGGCCACGCGAGTGCTGATTCTGGCTGACTCAGTCGAGCGCGGCCGTGTGCTTCGCGCGAAATTGTCGGAAGCGGATCCTCTGGAGAGCGCAGATATTTCATCTGCCGACTTAAGGACAACTTTGCGCCAGGCGCGGGCCGGCATGGTGGTCGTCATTGACCTGGATGATGATCACCGGGAAACCGCAAGCAAAATTGCGGAACTTGGCGCCGCGGTGGTTCTGCTCACCGACAATGCAGAGGGGAACTGGGTGAGTCAATTACTCGCCGCGGGTGCCCGATGTGTCTTGAGCCGAGACTGCAGCAGTCAGCAACTCGCGGCAGGGGTACAGGCCGCCGCTGCGGGTCTAACCGCGCTTGAGCCGGAGACATTGCAGATACTGTTGCGTCCACCGCTGGAGACGATCGAACTGGAGCCCGGAGAAGAGGAGTTGACCCCCCGTGAAACCGAGGTCTTGCGCATGATGACTGCCGGCCTCAGCAACCGCGAGATTGCTTCCGCGCTGGGCATTTCCGAGCACACCGTTAAGTTCCATATCACTTCGATTTTCGGAAAGCTGGGTACCTCGAGCCGGACGGAAGCGGTGACTGAAGGCATCCGGCGGGGCTTGGTCCTGCTTTAGCATCACTTCAAATAAATTGGAGGAACTATGAAAATTGCCGTACTGGGCGCGGGCAACGTAGGCGGCGGGTTGGGAAAACTGTGGGCTGGGCGCGGGCATGAAGTTCGCTTTGGAGTTCCCGATCCGGGTTCCGAGAAGATAAAAGCGCTGCTGTCGAGCACAGCAGGGAAGGCCCAGGCCGGCAGCAACCGGGAAGCAGCCAGCGCCAGCGAGGTGGTGGTGCTGTCGGTGCCGTGGCCGGCGGCAGAGCAGGCCCTTCGGGATTGCGGAGATCTCAAATCAAAGGTGGTGATTGACTGCACCAACCCTCTGCGTTCCGATCTAAAAGGCTTGGCAGTCGGTACCACCACATCGGCGGCGGAGCAGGTGGCCGCTTGGTCGGGGGCGAAGGTGGTAAAAGCCTTCAATACAATTGGAGCCGGCGACTATGGCAACGCTGAATTTGCCGGTACGCGCGCTGACGGCTTCTACTGCGGCGACGATGAATCGGCTAAAGTCAAAGTGAAGCCACTAATTGCTGACATTGGCCTGAATCCCGTGGATGTGGGACCTTTGCGCAACGCGCGGCTGCTCGAGCCCTTGGCCATGCTGTGGATTGACTTGGCCATCAATCAGAAGTGGGGGCCGAACCACGCGTTTAAACTGCTACGGCGGTGAGAAAAACCAGGAGTCAGGAGCCAGTAGTCAGTAGTCAGCGAATGGCAGAAGACCTGCAGTTGGCGCAGTTAATTCGTGAGCGTAGGAGTTGTGTCGTGTCGCTGGCAACCCGTGAAGCTGGTCGCAAGGAAACCGGAAGAGTAGAGGCGTTTTCCGATGGTGTCTTCGCGATCGCCATGACCCTACTGGTGCTGAACGTCAAGGTTCCCACCTCAAATCAGTCGGGTCAATTGCGAAGCCTACTGTGGCAGCAGTGGCCTTCCTACGTGGCATTTGTCATCAGCTTCGCATTTATCGGCATTATGTGGGTGAATCATCACCGGCTGTTTGTGCATATCCGGCGGATTGACCACACACTGCTGGTTCTGAATGGCGCTCTGCTGCTGGGTGTGACGGCGGTTCCGTTCCCAACCGCGGTTCTGGCGCAGTATCTGGCCAAGCCCGACGAAAAGGCAGCCACCATGCTCTACAACGGCACCTATGTTGTGGTGGCCGTATTTTTCAACGTGCTCTGGCGCTATGCTGCTTCCGGACATCGCTTGCTCGGAGACGAAGTGGATGCAGCTGAGGTAAACAGAATCACGCGGCAATACGCCTTCGGGCCGCTGTTCTACCTGGCGTGCTTTGCACTGGCATATATCAACGTCGCCGCCAGCCTGGCGCTGAATGTCGCCCTGGCGATCTTCTTTGCCTTGCCGCCAAATAAGGTAACCTGGGCGAGAACCCACCATGTAGGAGTCAGGAATCAGTAGTCAGGGGTCAGGAACCCGATTGCCTGTCTCGCCGTCCATATCTTCCGGCGGCATGAGAAAGGATCCAGCCTTCGCCGCCAGCTGACGGTTCCCGAAACCTTATGGTGCCAGTTACCAACCACCCGCGCCTAACTACCGCCCTTACTGCAGAAACTCTGCGGGCTGGCCTGTCAGGCGCTCGATCCGCTTGGCAATCGGTGGATGAGTGGAGAACAGGCTGCCGAAATTCATGCCTAGCAACGGCTGCACGATAAACAGGTGCGCGGTTGAGGGTGTCGCCGCCATGGGCAGGCGACGGGAGTAGGTGTCCAGTTTGCGCAGGGCGCTGGCCAGCGCATAAGGGTTGCCGGTGAAGTGAGCGCCAGTGGCGTCAGCCTGGTACTCGCGTGAGCGCGAGACCGCCAGCTGGATCAGCATGGCGGCGAACGGCGCCAGGATAAGCATAAACAGCGCGCCCAGGCCGCCGCCTTCGCGGTCGTTGTCGCGCCCTCCGAAACCGCCAAACAGCCCTGCCCAATAACCCATGCGCGCCAGCATCGTGATGGCGCCAGCCAGGGTGGCGGCAATGGAGCTGATCAGGATGTCGCGGTTGCGCACATGGCCCAGTTCATGCGCCAGTACCCCTTCCAGTTCCTCATCATTCAGCAGGTCCAGAATACCTTGGGTAACGGCAACTGAGGCGTGCGACGGATTGCGCCCGGTGGCGAAAGCGTTAGGCGAGTCGGTCGGAATCACGTAAATCTTGGGCATGGGCAGGCCCACCCGCTGAGTCAGCCGCTCGACCACTCCATACACCCGTGGCAGTTGCTCCCGCGTGACCGGCTGGGCCCGGTACATAGCCAGCGCGATCTTGTCGGAGTAGAAGTAGGAAACGAAGTTCATGACCACGGCGATGCCAAGCGCCACGATCATGCCGTTTTGTCCGCCAAAGTATTCCCCAAGAAAGATCAGGACAAGGGTTAAGGCGGTTAAAAGTAATGCGGTTTTAAACGTATTTCCCATAAGTCACGCTTTCCAGTAACTACTACCCATGTAGATGCTACGCCGGGGCGCAAGATTCGGGGAAGCGCAGGCTGGAAGTGGCTGGAAATGAATTAGTTAACGCGGCAAGGATCCGGTCTCAAAAAAAGACCTCCCGCCCATGGGACGGGAGGTTCCTGCAGGCAAGGAGAGGAGCTACGCTGCGAAATCGCGATGACGACGCCGGTTGCGGCCGCGCCAGACATCGTCCGTCATGCCGGCGGTGGCAGCAATGGCCATGCCTTGACTGCGAAAGTAGATGGATGGCCACTCGCCGGTGAAGCCGAGCAAATTAGGCAAGGAGGCGACTACGCCGGCAAAGCCGGAATCAATTTTGAGGTGTGTAGGCAAGCTGATCACGCCGGCCGCACCGCCGGGATAGTCCGTGATCATGGAATTGGTGACTTCATTGATGCCGCAAGCCAGCGCGGCGATGGCGGCCCGCTTGTGCCGCTTCCACATCAGCCCGGTCATGAGGAAGAACCCGCCCGCGGTCGCGTAATCAATGATGGCGTGAGTCTTAGGGGAAATTACTTTCGGAAGACGATTGCTGAGAGCGCGAACGCCGATTTCGGCGAGGGCCATGACTAACCTCCATTTCTCTCCAAGATGCGGGACAATGGATTGGAGTTGGCGCTAGAAAAGAGCTCAATGCAGAGGGCGCAGAGAAATTTAACGCCGCGTTCGCAGGAATAAACAAAGTAGCTGGTTGCTAGTAGTGACTCCCGACTCCTGATTCCTGACTCCTGACTCCTGACTCCTGACTCCTGACTCCTGAACTGCGGACACCGGCACCTCAGCCAAAGTTCCGAGAAAAGTTGCTGAAAGTCACCTGGTTTTCCGGGAGCGCTCCACACCCGCGCAGTGTCTACGTGGGCAGGAGGCGAAGGAGCCTCCGTCAATGTTCGAAGACAGCCTGATTGAGTCCGCCGGCGTACTGAAAACAAAACGGCCGGCGGCGACCGCCGTTTCGCTGCTGTTGCAATCCCTGCTGGTAGCAGGTATGGCGACCTTACCACTGCTCTACACGGGGGCCCTGCCTAAGGTGACCTCCTGGGTTACTCTCGGTCCTCCTCCGGGTGCTCCTGCGCCGACTCGGCCAGAAGTGGCCCGGCTGGCCCCGGCCCCACGCGACAGCGACATGCTGGGGGAGAGATTGCGCGAGCCGCAGGCAATTCCGCGGAGGGTTGCCGTGATTAACGAGAGTGCAGCGCCGCTGCCTAAAATTCCATCCACAGCCCCCGGAGTTCCAGGAGGCACCGGTCCCTCAGAGGGTAATCCGTTGAACGCAATCGTAAACCTTACGCCGCCGGCGGTTCTCCCCCGGCCCACAGTTCCGGCTCCACTGCGAATCTCCGAGGGCGTGGCGCAAGGCTTCCTGGTGCATCAGGTCAAGCCAGTGTATCCGCCGCTGGCCCGGCAGGCGCGCATTCAGGGAGCAGTGCTGCTGCAGGCGATTATTGGGAAGGATGGCAGCATCAAGAACCTGCGCCTGGTAAGCGGCCATCCTATGCTGTCGTCCGCCGCCATCGAAGCCGTGAGGCAATGGCGGTACAGGCCCTACAACTTGAACCGTGAGCCGGTGGAAGTGCAGACGGAAATCACGGTGAACTTTGTGCTGGGCGGCGGTTAGAAAGCTCAGCGCAGAAATAGCGGAGAGAAGATCAACGCAGAGTCCGCTGAGGGAAATTCTGAAGAGATTGTCTCTGCGAACCTCTGCGTTGAAGATTTATTTTTTGCGCGTGAGGGCGCGGTTCAGGGTCTGGTCGAGAGCGGCCTTGGTTTTTTCGTACTCCGCCGGAGAAATTTTCCCCTGCTGGCGCTCGATTTCGAGCTGGAAGAGTTCTTCCTTCAACGCCTGCAATAGCATGCCGGAATGATCCTGCGCAGGTGCGGGAACAGCCGCAGCAGTGCTTGTGGGCGTGACCGCCGCGGCACGCGCAATCGCGGGCCGAGCACCGCCGTTTCCCCCAGACTTACCCCCACCGTTGCCGGCGCGGGCAGCCGCGGCGCGGGCGGGTGCGGGAACGCCGCCCTGGCGGCTAACCAAGTAGATGGCGCCAAAGCCCAGCACGGCCACAAAGCCGCCCAGAATATACCAGCGCCACTGATGCAGCGGGTCAGGCGCATCAGTGGGTGGGCCCAGACCGCCGCCCGGGCGGCTATCAGCACTAGCTTGCGCGCCTCCCATTCCGCCGCCTTGCCCACCCTGCTCGTTTTCGCTGGCCAAAACGCCGGCGCCAGAGACTGTGAATCCCAGAGCTTCGCCGGGCTGTACTTCCGTGGCCACCTGTACGTTGGCGCCGCTGTCGTCGGGCATGTTCTGAAAGCGGGCAGCGCTGTCGGGCTTGAACTGCATTTCCTTGGGCAGCATGACCACAAAGTGCTGCTGTG
Organism: Terriglobales bacterium; assembly: GCA_035252015.1. Lineage (GTDB taxonomy): Bacteria > Acidobacteriota > Terriglobia > Terriglobales > Acidobacteriaceae > JAICWP01. The sequence goes on along the minus strand of DATFDP010000131.1, from coordinate 592 downwards.
CTACCAGAGGCTTGGGATCAATTTTGGCCTGACCGGAGTAGGGCAGGTGATAACCGACTTCGAATTGCGTCTCGCCGGGGCGCAATGGGAACACGAAGCTATAGCGGCCCTTCTGCTTGAGCGGAACCGGAGCGGAGTTTACCGGCTGGCCGCCCGGCGCCTTGGCCAGGGAGGTGTCTATTTGCGCGCCCGGCGGCAGTGAGATTTCATAGTTGTCATCGCTCATCTGCGAACGCGGCGGTTTGGAGTTGTTCTGAACTGCGAACAGCTCCAGCACCTGCAACTGCCCGTTCTGCGCTTGGAAGCGCATCACATCCACGGTGGTGGAGATGCCGTCGAGCTTCTTGGCCACATCAAACACCTGCAGGTTTACCGAACTCGTTCCCGGAGGCGCGGGCTGGAAGTAGTTCACGCCCTGATGGTTCACGCGCACCAGGTGCGGCTCGGAGAGTTTGTCCACGTCCATTCTAAAGTTGCCCTTGGAGTCGGTCTTAGTACGGCCAGCTTCCTGCATGCCCTGGGCCAGCTTGATGAGCACCACGTCGTCGCCGGACGAGGGCTTGCCGTTGGTGCCGTTGGTCACGGTGCCGGT
>DATFDP010000130.1:0-3425 GCA_035252015.1 Terriglobales bacterium | reverse complement strand
CGCGCCCGCTCCTTCAGCAGCGGCTTGAGCACGGTGTAGTCGCTGCCCTTGTCTTTTCCACCCAGAATCAGGTGGATGTTGGCGGGAAATGATTCCAGCGCTTTGATGGTGGCGTCCACGTTGGTGGCCTTGGAGTCGTTGTAGAAGTCCACCCCGCGCACCGTGGCCACATACTCCAGGCGGTGCTCCACCGCTTTGAATTCCTGCACCGCACGCCGGATGCGGGCAGGTTCGATCTGGGTCAACATTCCCGCGCACGCCGCCGCCAAGACGTTTTCCAGGTTGTGCGCACCCTTGAGCTTGATTTCGCTCATCGGCATGATCTCGCGCTCCTGGCCATCGTCGCGAAACACAATCTGGCCACTCCGGAGCCAGGCGCCGATTTCCACTTCCTTTGCCCTGCTGAACCAGATTTTGCGCGCTTTAGTGCGACTGGCCAGGCCCACGCAGGTGGGATCGTCGGCATTGAGCACGGCAAAGTCCTCTCCCGTCTGGTTCTCGAAGATGCGCGCCTTGGCGTCCACATAAGCTTCGAAGGTGCTGTGCCGGTCCAGGTGATCGGGGGTGATGTTGAGCACCATCGCAATAAAAGGATGAAAGCTCTGGACGGTCTCCAATTGGAAGCTGGAAACTTCCAGCACCACGAAGCTGTCGTGGGTACTCTCCTCCACCAGGGAAATGGCAGGAGTTCCGATGTTGCCGCCCACTAGGGATTCCAAGCCACCCGTGGAGATCACCTCGCCCGTCAGCGCCGTGGTGGTGGTCTTGCCGTTCGAGCCGGTGATGGCCACGATCCGGCCCTTGAGAAAGCGCGCCGCGAGTTCAATTTCCCCGATCACCGGGATGCCCTGCTCGCGCGCCTGCGCCAGTTGCGGCGCGTCCACCGGCACGCCCGGGCTGACCACGATCTGGTCCTGGCCGCGGAAGGTGCGCTCGCCGTGGCCGCCAGTTTCCACGGTAATTCCGCCTTCCAGCAGCTTGGGAATTTCGCCGCGCAGTTCGTCGGGGCTCTTCGTGTCGGAAACGGTCACCCGCGCTCCCCGAGCTTTCAGGAACAGCGCGGAGGCTACTCCCGACTTGCCCAGCCCGACTACCAGCACGCGTTGGTTCTTTAAGTTCATGCCGTCTAGCTGACTGGCTGGCTGCCACGCCCTACCTCAACTTCAGCGTTGTCAGGGCAAACAGCGCAAACACTAGGGACGCGATCCAGAAGCGCACAATAATCTTCGACTCCGACCAGCCCAGCAGCTCGAAATGATGATGCAGCGGCGCCATCTTGAAGATGCGCTTGTGCCGCAGCTTGTACGAGGCCACCTGCAGGATCACCGACACCGCCTCAATCACGAAGATTCCCCCAATAAAGGGCAGCAGCAGCTCCTGCTTGATCATCACCGCAACAGTACCGATGGCCCCGCCTAGAGCCAGCGAGCCCACGTCGCCCATAAACACTTCCGCCGGGTGCGCGTTGTACCACAGGAAACCGATGGCCCCACCCACCATGGCGCCACAGAAAATGGTCAACTCGCCCACCTCGGGCATGCGCTGCAGCTCCAGGTAATTAGCAAACGCCGCATGGCCGCTGATGTAGGTGAGCACCGCCAACGCGCCCGCCGCAATGATGGTGCAGCCAATGGCCAACCCGTCCAGCCCATCGGTCAGGTTCACCGCATTGCTTGAGCCCACGATCACCAGCACCACGAATGCAATAAAGGGGAGGAAGGAAAACAGCCACATGTGGGGAATGGCCATCCACCGGTCCACCACCAGGTCCGGACGGAACGTCTTCACGAACGGCACGATCAGCCTCGTCGAGTACAGGCCCTGAGTTTGCAAACCAATCAGCGCGACCGCAATCAGGATACTGGTCGTGATCTGCAGCAGCAGCTTGGTGCGCCCGGTCAGTCCCAGATTACGGCGATGCACCGTCTTCAGATAGTCGTCCGTAAAGCCGATACCCGCAAAAGCTGCGGTGGAGAGCACCGCCACCCATATGAATTTATTGCTCAGGTCTGCCCACAAAACGGTCGGAACTATGACGGAAATCGCAATCAGCACACCGCCCATGGTGGGCGTGCCGGCCTTTTTGTGGTGCGCCTGCGGACCCTCCTCACGGATGAACTGTCCAATTTGAAATTCGCGCAGTCGCCCGATGACCAGTGGCCCGATAATCAATCCCGTGAACAGCGCCGTCAGGCTGGCAAAGGCGGTGCGAAAGGTCAGGAAGCGAAAAATGCGGAAGGGCGAAAAATAATGAAACAGTTTCAGGTACAGCAACCAGTAGAGCAATCGTCCTCCCGTTTGGAAATCCAGATTCTAATGGCTGGGAGTTCCCGCAACCTCTTGTCCGGCGCCTTTTGGCGCTTCTACTCGTGCCCGCCAGCGCTCCAGTGCCTTTTCCAGCCGCACACCGCGTGAAGCCTTGAGCAGCACCGCGTCCCCGGGACGCGCTTCGCGAGCCAGCCACTCGCCGGCGTCTTCCGGCGAGGCCACAAACTCGGCCCGCATGATGGCTTTCTTGGCCGCCACCACCATGTGCTCGGCCGCGCCGCGCACGCCCACCAGTACATTCACGCCGCGCTTCGCCATGCGCCGCCCGCATTCCGCGTGCAGTTCGGCGCCGGTCGGACCCAGCTCCAGCATTTCTCCCGCCACCACAATGTGGCGCTGCGCCGGCAAAGCCAGCAGGGCATCTACCATGGCATCAAGGGCTTTTGGATTCGAATTGTAGCAATCATTAATGACGGTTGCTCCGCCTACCTCGATCAACTGGCCACGCTTGTCGGCCGGTGCCAGGTCAGCCAGCGCGGCTGCCGCATCCACTAGAGGAATGCCCAACTCCAGGGCCACCGCCACCGCGGCCAACGCGTTGGGAATGTTGTGCGCGCCCACCAGGGGCAAGGTAGCAGGCTCACGACTGCCACCGGCCACAATTTCGAACGCCGAGCCCTGCGCACCGCGAAGCTCGATATTCTTGGCGCGCACGCTGGCTGCCTGCCGCACAGCAAATGTCACGACTTTGCCCGCGAACCCGCGCCCAAATTGCGAAACATATTCGTCGTCGGCGTTGAGCACCGCGGTCCCGCCCTGTGGTAGCGACTCCACCAGCTCGTGCTTGGCGCGAGAAATCTCCGCCACTGACTGGAAAAATTCCAAGTGCACCGGTGCGACGCAGGTCACCACTCCGATATCAGGCTGAGCGATGAGGGCAAGCGCGTGGATTTCCCCCAGGTGTGACATGCCCATTTCGATCACGGCAACTTCGTGCTCCGGTTGTAGCCGCAGCAGCATGAGCGGCAACCCAACGTGGTTGTTGAGGTTTCCTTCCGACTAGTGCACGCTGAAGCGCGTGGCCAGCAGGTGGGCGATGGCTTCCTTGGTCGTAGTCTTTCCCGCCGAGCCGGTGATGCCGACCACCGGCTTGCCCC
>DATFDP010000129.1:0-4162 GCA_035252015.1 Terriglobales bacterium | reverse complement strand
TGTGCCCGTTGCTCTTGTCGTGCTCAGCCATAGATGAAAGGTCGTGAAAAGCTAGCTGACTGTTTAGCTTGACCGGTTCGGCTAGGAAGCTAGCCAGCTAGCCAGCCAGTCAGCTATTCAGCTTGCAAGGCTCGCATCACCGCCGTTTGCAGGCGAAGGACCTGCGGGCGCTGCCACCGCTCCCGTTCCCGTCAGCGCCGCCTGCAGGGCGTCAATCAGCTTTTGCACGTTCTTCTTGCCCAGCGGCTCCAGCAAACCGCCGGCAATGGAGGTCAGCCGGCCCAGCACCTGGGCTTCGCCCGTCCACGTCACCTTCGTGCCGCCGTTCGCCCCGGCCAGATCAAAGCCGGCAACAATGTTGGCGCCGCCGCCGGGCACGCTGCCCTGTCCCGTGTACTTGGCGTGCTGTGGCCGTTCCGCTTCCGCCAACGTCATTTTCACTTCTGCCGTACCCTTGATGTAGGAAACGCCCACATTCACCTTCACCGTGAAGTGGGTTGGATCCTGTACCGACATGCCCTGAAAATCCGGCAGTAGCGGCCCGAACTTCTGCGGATCAGTCAGAAAGTCGTACACCTCTTCCGGGCTGCGCTTAACATCAAACTCGCCGCCGAACTTTATCGCCATACGTTTATGCCCCCTTGGCCGCAGCCTTGATCGCCTTAAACACGTTCTGGTAGCCGGTGCAGCGGCAGGTATTGCCGGCAATCGCCTTGCGAATGTCTTTTTCGCTGGGATTGGGATTGCGCTGCAACAGCTGGTAAGTGGAAATCAGCAGCCCCGGCGTGCAGTAGCCGCACTGCAGCCCGTAGGACTCGCCAAATGCCTTCTGGATGGGATGCAGTTCGCCGTTCTTGGCCAGGCCCTCCACCGTGAGCACCTCGCCGCCATCGGCATGCACCGCTGGCACGGTGCAGGACTTCACCGCCTTGCTGTTAAGCAGCACGGTGCACGCGCCGCAATAGCTGGTGTCGCAGCCGATGTGTGTGCCCGTCAGGTCCAGATTCTCGCGCAACAATTCCACCAGCAGCAGGCGCGGCTCGACCTGCAGCTTGTGCTCCTTTCCGTTCACCCTCACCCGGATTGCAACCAGTTGCTCTTGCTCAGGCATAGATGTGGCCCAGCTCCACTTTCTCGCCGCGCGCCCGCTTCAGCGCGACTTCCAGGGCGCGTTTGACCAGCGCCGCCACCAGTTGCCGCTTGTATTCGGCCGAACCACGCATGTCGGGCTGCGGATCAGCCGCGGCCCGCGCCGCCTCGGCCGCAGCTTCCATAGTTTTTGGTGTGATTTGGTTGTTGCGCAAAGCCGCTTCGGCTTCTTTCGCCTGAACCGGCGTCAGCCCAACGGCTCCGAGCACGATAGCAGCATCGCGGCACACTCCGTCTTCTACAGCTACACGCACCGCCGCGCTGGCGCTGGCATAGACCGGAGCCGAGCGCTTGAACGCCAGGTACGCGCCGCCAGTATCCTTAGGCGGCGACGCGATCGCAATCTCGCTGATCAATTCGTCGTGGTCCAGCGCGCTGGTGTAGGCATCCAGGAAAAACTTTGAGATTGGCACCGTGCGCTCGCCTTTCGGCCCCAGGCAGCGCAGTTCGGCGCCCAGCGTGAGCAGCACCGGCGCCCAGTCACCGCTGGGATCGGCCTCCGCCAGCGATCCGCCGATGGTGCCCCGGTTGCGAATTTGCACATCGGCTATGCCTGCGGCGCAATCGTGCAGGATGGGAATGGCCGCTGCTGCCCCAGAATCCTCAATGTCGGCGTGCGAGCTAAGCGCACCTATTCGCAATCCGCCGCCATCCTGCTTCACGTAAGAAGCCCCAGGAACGAAATTCAGGTCCACCACGTGAGGCGGGCTGGCAAAGCGCAGCTTCATCAGCGGGATCAGGCTCTGTCCGCCGGCCAGCAGCTTGGCCTCCGGCCCCAACTGCTGCAGCATGCTAGCCGCCTCTTTCAGCGAGCCGGCGCGATGATAGTTGAAGGCGCGGGGAAACATTTTCGGGCGAAGTCCTGGCCGCGAGGTGCAGGTGGCCAGGCGGCGAACAAGCTTACCAGACACAGCCAAAGTTTGGGTAGGGCGCCCCGGCGCCGCGCCATCAGACAGAGTTGCCAATCGCGTTCGCTCGTCATGGTAAAGCCCAGGGCGTTTGGGGACAACTATCCACGCTGCGTTCCTGACCGAAGGAATATAGCGACTCCAGGCAACAACGTTTCGAATCAGTTCAGCGAGTGTTCGGATTCTTAGCCACTCCAGATATGGCCGACTGGCTATCGCCACACTTGCATCGTTTTACGCCGGCCGGGCAAGGGTTGCTCGATAATCAGCGGCGAATTTCTCAATGCCTTTGCGGGTTAGTTCATGCTGAATATCAAACGTCTCCCACGGCTGCTCCAAGTCAAGCTCTTCATAGGGGATCGGTTTGGTAGGAACGTTGTACTGAAAATCTTTCCCGGGCATGGGGAAATTCCTGTTTGCCCATTCTTCCAAAATTCTCGCGGGCACGGTTGCAAGTTCGGTTTCAAGCAAGAAGCAGTAAAGCAGGTGCTCCAGGCTGCGGATACTGGCCGCAAGCACTAGAACATGGCCATCACCTTTGAGGAACATCTGTCTTATATTTCGTACGACATCCATTCCGTTTTGCCCAATATCGTCCAACCGTCCTACAAAAGGAGAGACATACACCGGGTGTTTCGTCCCTTTTGTGGCCGCGTACACTGCGGCTGCCTGCTGCTGCGAAAAGCAAAGCGTCATGTTGACTCGAATGCCCTGGCCAACTGAACTGTGTGCCGCGCGCAAGCCTTCTGCTGTGCATGGATACTTAATGTAGGCATTGGGAATCCAGGAAAACATTTCCCGGCCTTGGTCGAGCATCTCTTGTGCCGTCGTGTTCTGATCGGAAAAGACTTCAATAGATACTCCTGCGTCGCCCACCAATGGAGAGATTGCTCGCACGATTTTCTTGTATTCGTCCATCTCTTCTCTGTTCGTAAGCTTGTGACCTGCGGCGATTAGCTCCCTGATGTGCGGATTTTTTGCAATTAGCGATGGGTTGGTTGTCTGACCGTCAACAAACCCGAGCAATTCCTTTACCCGTTGCGTCTCCTTTGGGTCTCCGCCATCTACCAGTATTTTCGTTTGCGGCCGATTCATACACTCCCTCCTTCCACTTCGTCGAGCTTCTCAGACTTCTTCTCTAGTCCAACGTTCCTGTTCGCGGCTGCGGTTTAGTCCGAGCCTGAGACGGGTGTGTAGCCAAGATCCGACAATTAGATTTCCGCACCTCAATTTTGCCATCGCGAGCGCGAGCCTCTAAACATGGCTGAGGATGTACCGCAGGGCCATCAACTACGTGGCCATCGCGGATGGAGAAACGAGAGCCGTGCCACGGACATTGAATGATATCGCCATCCAGTGTGCCTTCGGAGAGAGGCCCGCCCAGATGCGAGCACGTCTCAGCAAGAGCGTATATCTGCGAGCCACGACGCACCAGCAGAATCGTCGTTCCATTGTGCTCGGCACGAACAGGCCTTCCCTCATGCAAATCCGATTCCGACAGCACGGGTGTGAACTTGTCCGGCAGTCTTTCCGGAGATGTATGGTCTACCCCAATTTTTTGCCCGTAAACCAGATTGCCTCCGAGTCGGGCCGCCGCCACGGAAACAGCGTAGCCGAGAGCCGCCAAAGCACGCCCGGATGCACGATTCCCCCTCCGTCTCGCGATGAGCGAGCTTCCAAACAAACCCACGCTGGCAACATTCAGTAATCCGTGCACTAATCCGATGCGTCGTGCTGGCGGGTCTACATCCTGCCAGTCGGTTATCCCACACGCAGCCGCGCCCAGCGCTCCCACAAGTCCTAAAGTGAGCGCCGTATCCGCCGCCACGCTGTATTGGCGACGCGCGCTCATGGAGTGCAACGCGTCGAATGCAATGGCTGTCGTCCATGCGCCGATTGGTATATCCGTGAGGATCACGTGGAGAGGATGGCCGATCCAGGTCCCATGAAGAAAATTCTTCACGTGTCTGCCCCCTCTGAATTCAAAAGCTTTGTGAAGAATCTTCTGCAGGTCTTCTTCGGCTGGCGTCAGCCATTCTTGCCGCCCAATTGCGCCTGTGACACCGTCATCTCTCATTGGTCACCTCGAACTTTTTGACGTTGAA
>DATFDP010000128.1:0-8609 GCA_035252015.1 Terriglobales bacterium | reverse complement strand
GTTCTTCACATCGGCTGCTACCCCGATCACGGTGTACCACGGGCCTTCACCAAATTGCAGCTGTTGTCCCAGGGGATCCTGCCCAGAAAAAAGGCGCTGGGCCAGCATGCGACTGAGAACAGTCACGTGCTGCTCGGGCCGGCGATCAGCTTCGCTGAATCCACGGCCGCGCACAATGGGAATGTCGAGGGTGGAGAAATACTGCGGCGTCACCGAGCGCCAGGTCACGTCGCCACCGGTACCTTCGGCGGAGCGCGGCCGGCCGCGCACATTAATGGCGGCGTAGATGTGGAAGTGCTGCCATCCGCCGGGAGGAAGCGAATCGCTGAGAGCGAGGTCGCTCACTCCGGGCAGCCGCCGCAGGCGCGCTTCCAGCTGATCGAAGAAAGCGAGCTGCTGTTGGGGCTGGGGATAACGCTGCTGCCCCAAAGTGATTTCCGCCAGCAGCAGACTGTCGGTGCGCATGCCCAGCGGCTGGTCCTGCAGGTTCCACAGGCTGCGCAACAGCAGGCTGGCGCCCGCGAGCAGCACCAGCGAAACCGCCACCTGCGCCACCACCAGCAGCTGTCGGAAGAAGCCGCGCGCGCCGGCGCTGCAGCGACCGCCTGCCAAGGCAAGCAGCGGAAGCGCGCGGTGCAGCGCGGGCACCAGGCCGAACACAATTCCGCAGGCGACCGAGACGGCCAGAGTAAAAAGCAGCACACGGCCATCCAAGCTTGCCTGCTGCAGGCGAGGGAAACCCTCGGGAGCCATACCCACGAACAGACGCAGCAGCAGATAGCCCAAGAAGCAACCAGCCGCACCGCCACTGAGCGCCAGCGCCAGGTTTTCGGTGAGCGCTTGTTGGATTATGCGGGCGCGGCTGGCCCCCAGCGCCGCCCGCACCGCCAGCTCGCGTTGCCGCGCGGCCGAGCGTGCCAGCAGCAGGTTGGCTACATTCGCGCAGGCAATCAGCAGCACCGCCAGCACAGCACCCAGGAGTACCCACGCTGCCAGGCTGCCATCGCTGAGTTCGCGGTCACGCAGCGAGCGCACCTGCAAATGAATTTCATTGCGAAACTGGGGCGGCGTGGTCTTGAGCAGGTCAGCGAAGAGCGGTTGCAACTGCGCCCGAGCCTGTTCGATGGAAAGGCCCGGCTTGAGCCGGGCGAAGCACCGCAAAACTCGTCCCGTCGGCTGGCTCTTCTGCTCGTTCCAGTCAATCCGCTGCGGCAACAGCAAGTCGGCAGCTACAAGCGTCGGCATTTCGAAGTCGCGCGGCAGCACACCAACCACGCGGACCGGTTTGCCGTCCACTGAAATCAGTTTGCCCACCACTGCAGGATTGCCTCCAAACCGGCCGCGCCATAGTGCATAGGAAATGAGCGCCACGGGTGGCGCCTTAGGGCGGTCGTCTTCCGGCGTGAAATCCCGCCCCAAGGCCGGACTTAGTCCGAGAGTAAGCAGAAAGTTGGACTCCACCCCCAGGCAGCTCATGCGCAAAGGATGCGATTCCGTCAGGTCGCAGCCGGACGTGGCAGAGTCGAACGCCGTTATCGAAGTAATGGCCGTAAACGGCAGCCTGGCTTGCCGCCAGTAGGCATAGTTAACCCCGAGCATGAATTCGTTATTCTCAATGGGCGCGGTTATGCCCACGGAAACCAGGCGTTCGGCCTGCGGATAAGGCAGACTGCGGAAAAGAATGCGGTCCACCACGCTGAACACGGCGGTGGTGGCGCCGATGCCAAGCGCGATGGTGCAAACCACCGCCAGCGTGAACACCGGACTTCTGCGGAAGCCGCGCAGGGCGTAACGCAGGTTTTTGGCGGTGGAATCCAGCAGGCGCGCGCCCCACTGGTCGCGGCAGTCCTCCTTCACGCCCTCCAGACCACCGAAGGCCAGCACAGCCTGGCGGCGGGCCTGCTCCAGCTCCATGCCAGCCGCCAAATTAGCTTCGATCTGCTGCTCCAGGTGAAAGCGCAGTTCCTCGGCCAGCTCATCATTCATCTCGCGGCGACGAGACAGCGACCGCAGCCATGCCGATATGCGCGAGCGCAGGCGCACGTCATCCTTTTTCGAGCAGATCTTCGGTAGAGACGTTCACAGCTGGCAACGTCAATCCGCATCTTGCTCCCCTAGGTGTTCGACAAGAAGCATGTGCTCGCTCCTGTAGAATGTCAAGGGGGGGCGCGGCAATACAGAATCGTTCAAGCTGCGGCCCCAAGTTGCAACTCCTTGCCGGGTGTATAAGTGGAAGGTGGGGTGTGCTACCAGAGTTGCCGGATGCCACTTCTAGGTGCGTTGCTTCCCTGCGGATTGAATCGAGGTATATCCCACATTCCGGGAAACTAAGCTCCACGACCGGGGTTCGGGAATATGGGGCCAGAAGTGCCCGGCAATTGCTTACGGCATAGGGGAAGCGACACCCGCACGTGCCGGCGGAAGCTGGAACGGAGCCCAGCGGCATTGCCTGGGAACCCGTCCCAGATATGTACCTGAGTTTGGCGTTTTGCGTGCAAGCCGTACAACGAACAGCTACTTAGCCGCATCACATCCAATGCGGCCTGAAAAGGCGAATTGACACAAGCAAAGAAAACACTGGTACCCGGCCTCACTGAAGCCGATGCCATTGATCGGGCCAAACGGGGCGATGCCGAGTCGTTCGAAGCCCTGTACGGCATGCACAAGCGGCGTGTGTATTCTTTGTGCTTGCGCATGACCGGCAACACGGCGGAAGCCGAGGATCTGACGCAGGAAGCTTTCCTGCAGCTTTATCGCAAGATCGCGACCTTCCGGGGTGAGTCCGCCTTTTCCACTTGGCTGCACCGCCTGGCCGTGAACGTGGTGCTGATGCACCTGCGCAAGAAGGGCCTGCCAGAGGTCTCGCTGGAAGAGAGCCTGGAGCCGCAGGAAGAAGGACCTAAAAAGGACATTGGCGCCCGCGACAACATGCTGGCGGGCTCCATTGACCGGGTCAACCTGGAGCGGGCCATCGAAAGCCTGCCGCCGGGGTATCGTATTATCTTCGTGCTGCACGACATTGAAGGGTACGAACACAACGAGATTGCCGAGATCATGGGATGTTCCATCGGCAACAGCAAGTCGCAGCTGCACAAAGCGCGCATGAAACTGCGCGATCTCCTCAAGACCAGTCGCACCGAAAGGGTGACAAGGAGTTGAGGAGCAAGGGAGCGAGACCGGGGAGAAGGAGCTTATGACCTGCGCGGAATTTCAGGCAGTTCTGGCTTACATAATTGATAACGGCGGCAACGCCGAGCAGCAGGAGCATCTGCGCCAATGCGCGGTCTGCTCCGACCTGGTTTCTGACCTCAAGTACATTGCCGAGCAAGCCAAGCTGCTGGTACCCATGATGGACCCGTCCAAAAAAGTGTGGGATGGCATTAAGTCCTCGCTGGAACGGGAAGGCCTGGTCAAGGACAGCGCCCGGGGGAGTCTTCTAGGAAGCACACCGCTTAGCCGCTGGGGACCGGCCAACTGGTTGCTTCCGGTGGCGGCCGCGCTGCTGGTGGCGGTAGGCTTGTTCTATTACCAGAGCAGAACGACGGGGCAGCAGGCCAGCCTGCAGGAATCCCATGATAATCCTGCGGCAGCGAGCATCCCGGCAGCGCCGCTGCAGTTCGCCAGCATGGGTGACGCCCAGGACCAGCAGGTGCTTTCGGAAGTGGCCGCGCATGTCCCTGCCTTGAGCCAGGCTTACCGGCAGGACATGCAGCGCGTGAACGCCTACATTGCCGATGCGCGCGGCCTGGTGACCAGCAATCCCGACGATGAGGAAGGCCGCCAGGCACTAATGGAGGCTTACCAGCAGAAGGCCATGTTGTACAAGATGGCTATGCGGCACTCGTTGCCCTGAACACACACGCGAGTCCTGGCCAGAACGGGGGAGGCAGAACGCCTGCAGTGGGCGCAAAGCAAATGATGACGAGCATGCCGCGCGGTGCTCTCTGGGTGCTGGTCGTGCTGGCCGGCTGCGCTACCTTGGCGGCAGCCGCTGAAAACCGCAAAGAGTTCCATTACAACCTGGGCCCCCGTGCCGCCGTCAGCGTCATGAATCAGTTCGGCGGCGTTACCATCACTCCTTCCAGCGACAGCCAGGTGGGGGTTGTGGCTCTGCTGCGCTCCAACAAGGTGGAAGTCGATTCCACCCAGCGTGGCGGCCGCCTGGAGCTGCGCACTCACTTCCTGCAGAACGCCACCCCTGACGAAGGACGCGTGGACTACGAGCTGCGTGTTCCGGCGGACACTTCCCTGACCGTGCGTTCCACCAGCGGGCCGATTTCCGTTCAGGGCATCAATGCAGACATGACTCTGGAGGGCGATGCCGCGAACATCATCGTGCGCCAGGCCGATGGCGGCCACATCCACGCCCACACCCTAAGCGGCCCCGTCCAGCTCGAGGATGTGGCCCGTGGCGACGTGGAAGTAGTTACGGTCAGCGGTCCGGTGACCATGGAGAATGCTGACGGGCGCATGGTTACGGTGAATACTACCGACGCCAAAATCACTTACGACGGCGACTTCGGGGATAGCGGCGACTACACCTTCGCCAACCATTCCGGCGACATTGACGTTACCCTGCCGGCCAGCGCTTCGGTTGATATCACCGCCACCTCCGAAAAAGGTGGCGTGACCAACGATTTTCCCTTTCACGCGCTGGCCCACACCGACATTCCCCTCCCCCAGGGAAGGTCCTTTGCCGGCACCGCCAATGCCGGTTCCTCTTCGGTTCGGCTGCGTTCCTTCAGTGGTAAAATCCACGTCAAGAAAAAGTAAACATCCGCAGTTTTGCACCCTGAATCACCGTGGCCAGGGCAGCTCTCTTTTTTTTGGAGATCCTTGCGCCTGCCCGCTTGGGAGGTTTACCGCCTGAAACGAGCTGCCAGAAAAGTCAGGGTGGGCGCCCGCCGCGGTTCGCTTGCGGTCAAACCTGCGGCCCGGGCGCAACCCGTATTTCTTGTGGGTTTCATGGGCGCGGGCAAGACCAGCGTGGGTGAGGCGCTGGCCACGCGCCTGGGGTGGAGCTTCATTGATCTGGATGGGCGAATCGAAACCCGACAACAGCGCAGTATTTCCGATATTTTCCGCGACTCCGGCGAAAGCGAATTTCGCCGCCTGGAGAGCGAGGAGTTGCAGCAGGTGGTTGCCGAAGTGGAGGGCAAAGCGGCGGTAGTGGCTTTAGGTGGAGGCACTTTCGTGCCCCCCGCCAATGCTCACTCGCTGCGGAATTGCGGCTACACTGTGTTCCTGGACGCCCCGGTTGAACAGCTTTGGCGGCGCTCTCAGGTGCAGGGCGCGCGTCCCTTGGCCGTCTCTGAGAACCACTTCCGGCAATTGTATGCCGCGCGCCGCTCGCGTTATATGGAAGCGGATTGTTGTGTGCAAACCGGGGGGCGGCCGGTGGCTGAGGTAGTGGCCGAAATAGCGGCGCGGCTGCCGTGGGCAACGGGCAAAGGAGAAACGCAGTGAATTCAGGCAAGGCGTGGCCGGTGGCATTGTGGGTAGCGGTGCTGGCAGTCGCCGCCTGCGCCGATAGCGCCAACAAAGTGGTGGATTCGGGCTCCTTCGGCATCTTTCGCCAAGGCAAGCGCGTGGCCACGGAAACTTTCAAAATTGAGCAGGAGCCCGGCGGCAGCACCGCCAGTTTTCAACTCAAAATGGACGACGGCTCCCGGCAACCGGCGCAGACGGCGGAGATGGAACTGTCCAGCAGCGGCTCGCTCAAACGTTACGAGTGGCATCAACTGATGCCCGAGAAGGCGGAGGCGCTGGTTACTCCCAATGACCCGTTTCTCATGGAGAAGATGGTGAGCGCTCCCGGCGCCAAGCCGGTGCAGCAGCCTTTTCTGGTGCCGCCTACTACCGTGATCCTGGACAATAATTTCTTTGCCCAGCGCGAACTGCTGGCCTGGCGTTACATGGCCGGGGGCTGCAAACCGGGAGCGAAGGAAATGGAATGTAAACTGGGACCGGAAAAATTTGGGGTCCTGGTGCCCCAGGCCCTCAACACCGGCACAGTAACCATGGAGTCTGTCGGCTGGGAGAAGGTTCCCGTTCGCGGAGCGGAGCGCACCCTGATCCGCCTGAACCTGAAAACCGACAGCGGCGACTGGGCCTTGTGGCTGGATAACAATTACAAGCTGGTGCGCATGTTGATAGCGGGTGAGAATACGGAGGTGCTGCGCGATTGAAGTTGCCGTCGCGCGGCTCGTCCCAGAGGTAAGCGGTGGCCTTGATTGACACACGCACGGCGCGCGTCCTGTTTACCGCCCTCCTGTTTCTGGCCGGGCTGGCCCTGGTTTACCTGACCCGCCGCACCCTGGTGCTGGTGCTGTTCGCCATCTTCTTCGCGTATCTGGTGGAACCGCTGGTGTCGCAGATGGCGCGCTGGGTACATACCCGCACACGCGCCATTGCAGTCATCTATCTCGGTCTGGCCATCCTGCTCACGGTCTTCTTCTCCTTCATCGGGCCCCGCATTGGCCACGAAGCGCAGAAGCTGACGGAGAATCTGCCCGCCCTGCTGCGCAACATCAGCTCGGGACAAATTGCTCTGCAGATCGGCTCCCAGCGGGGCTGGAGCGCCCACACCCAGCAGCAGGTGAAAGACTTTCTGGCTGGGCACAGCGGCGAACTGGCGGAATTGGCCAGCCGCGCCGGCATTCGCCTGGCCACCGTGGCGCAGAACATCTGGTGGATGATCCTGATTCCCATCCTGGCGGTCTTTTTCCTGCGCGATGGCCGCACCTTCACCGACGTCGGGCTAATGATGATCAGCAGCCGCCCGCAGCGGGAACTCGCGGAGGGCGTGATCAACGACCTGAACGACATGCTGGCCCACTTCATCCGCGCTCAGCTTACGCTCGCCGCCCTGGCCCTGCTGGTCTACGTGATCTTTCTGGGCATCATGCGCGTGCCCTACGCCCTGGTGCTGGGTACGGCCGGCGGCATTCTGGAATTTATTCCTGTGGTGGGACCATTCGTTGCCGCGGTCATGATCATTGGTGTAGCTCTGCTTATGAGCTACCAGCACCTGTTCTGGCTGGCTCTATTTTTGGGGATTTGGCGTCTGGTTCAGGATTATGTCACCCTGCCCCGCATCATGGGCGAGACCATGCAACTGCATCCCCTGGCGGCCATCTTTGGCGTGCTCGCCGGGGCCGAGATTGCCGGCGTAATCGGCGTGTTTCTCTCGATCCCGGTCATGGCCAGCCTGCGCATCGTGTGGCGGCGTTGGCGCATCTATGCAGAAAAGAAAAAGTTCGGTCCGTTGGAAGGCTTCGCCGCCGCCGCTCCCAATTCCGGAACAAAACTGTAATCACGAGCAGACCGGTAGAAACTCCGGTTTGGCAAGAGGACGGCGCCCATAACCTTGTGGCGCGGGCGCCTGCCCACGTGTGGCGGCTACAAACCGGCGCTACTTGGCGGCATGGTTGTTTAAAACTAAAGTCACATTCATGACAGTTCTGCTGCTGCATTAAACTCTGCAAGCAAAGCTTTCCCCGTTCAGCCACAGTCCAAAGTAACTTTCGAAGGCTCTCTCCAAAGGCTACTGTCCCTAAGTAAGGCGAACAATCCGCGCGCCCGTGTGTTTGCACCTGTGAACAGTCGTGGCGCTGCAGTTCGCGACTGAAGGGGAGCGGAGCCGCGCTGCACGCGGCTTGAGGGAATGGAGCAGCCATGAAAAGCTTGGGGAAATGGGCAATATGGATGGTGACGGCAGCCGTGCTGATAAGCGCGGCCGCCATGGCGGACGATGACGATCCGCCCGGACGCGTAGCCCGTGTGCAATACATGTCGGGACAGGTTTCGATGCAGCCCGGCGGAGTGAATGACTGGGTGCCGGCCGTGCTCAACCGGCCGCTGACCACGGCCGACCGTCTGTGGACCGACCAGGATGCGCGCGCGGAACTCGACTTGGGCCGCGCTGCCCTCCGCGCCGGCCAGCAGACCAGCATGACCCTGACCAACCTGAACGACAACATCATGCAGGTGGAACTCGACCAGGGCACGCTGGACCTGCGGGTGCGCCGGCTCTATGACGGCGAGACCTACGAAATTGATACCCCCAACCTGGCGTTCACGGTGATGCGCGCGGGCGAGTACCGCCTCGACGTGGATCCCAATGGCGATACCACGCTGGTCACCGTGTGGCGTGGCGAAGGCGTGGCCACCGGCGACAACCCGGCGGTAAAGATCAAGGGCGATCACCAGGCGCGCTTCACGGGCGGCACTTCCCTGGCCCAACAGATGTATGACGATCCCGAGCGGGACGGCTTTGACGATTGGTGCCGCGTGCGCAATCGCCGTGAGGATAACTCGGAATCAGCCCGCTACGTTTCCCCCGACGTTATTGGCTCCGGAGACCTCGACCACTACGGACATTGGCGCGAGACACCTGACTACGGCGCCGTATGGGTACCGGCCGTGGCGCCTGGCTGGGCTCCCTATCACTATGGACACTGGGCCTGGGTCGAGCCCTGGGGCTGGACTTGGGTGGACGACGAGCCTTGGGGATTTGCCCCCTTCCACTACGGCCGCTGGGTCTACTACGGTGACTCCTGGGGCTGGGTGCCGGGACCTGTAGTGGAGCGCCCTGTGTACGCTCCCGC
>DATFDP010000127.1:0-2275 GCA_035252015.1 Terriglobales bacterium | reverse complement strand
CCGCCGCCGCCACCCGCTCCCGCAGGTCCATCGAATAAGGACGGGCCACCGATGCTGGCCTCCCAGCCAGCATCTTGAATCAGATCAGCCCCGCGTCGGGGAATCCCCGTCCCGATTCAGCCCAAAGTCATCCCGCTCTAAACCAAAACCGACGAGCAAAATTAGCGAAACTTCATGTAATTGGCTTGGGTCGCGGCAAGCCCTCAGGCCGCATGGAATTGCCCAATCGTCGGCATCTGCCCGTTCTGCTGCGAGAACCCGAACGCGATGCTGGCGCTGCCGGGATGAGAGATCGTCAGTGTCTCGCTCTGAGGGCTAAGGCGCACGATATGCGCAAACCCGGCCGCTATATCCGCCTGTGTGAACCCGCTCAGGTTGAAAATTTCAGTCGGTTGGATATTGTTGCCTGCGAATATCGTGACTGCGGCGCCAAGATTAAATATATTGTAGTTCGCGCCTGGCGCTTCGGTAACCGATAGGCTGCCTGCCACAGTTACAGTGTTATGGCTGCCATTCAGAATAACGGCTCCACCGGCTTTCATACTGATGGAGTCGTAATTACTGCCGGCCGTAAGTGTTACCAGATCATGACCATAAATGATGAACTGCATATGCGATCCAGAGAGAGTATCAGCGCCAATCTGGCCGTTGGATGTGGATGACGTTATTGTGGACGATATTGCGGACATACTAACTTGCGTGCTTGACATACTGGCTTGCGTGCTCATTGTTAGTCTCCTCTTGTTTTTTTGCGAGCTGTGTCGGCTAGTTCGTTTTTAAATGCTTTTACTGCTTTTTAGTGGCCATTGGATGTGCTATGGAGACCGCCCTTCCTGGGCTGGATTCAGGTAACGCATTGAAAATAGAGTATTCAATTCTCGGTAAAGGCATATCTTTCAGAGTTTTGCCCCTGCTGTTGGCTTTCGCAGCAAGTCTGTTCATATCTCAATGTGAGTAAGCACTCAATGGGTGGTTCCGTCAGCGCTCGCGCCAACGCGCCTGGGCGCGGTGAACTGGCCTGGGTATAGGGCCACCCCTTGTTGGAAGGGGGACGGGGATGCGGTGCATCGGGTGCGGCTCAGAGGCCGTGGCGGAGCGGCCCGAGCGCACCGCGCAAGGCTACCGCAGGTTGGGGTCTGAGTAGCAGCGGAGCGGTGGACCTCGGTAAGGGGGTGGGCTGACGGCAAACATCTGTTTCCCGCCAGGCCTGGGCCGGCCGGCGTCCGGGTTCGGCCGCTCCCGCCTTTTCTGCGCGACACGCGGCGCTCCGCGGAGGACGACAGCGAATGAGCCGCACCGCGCCCACTGCCTCAACCTTACCGAGGTCCACCGTTCCTCTGCTACTCAGACCCCAACTCGCAAGCATCTTGGCTGCGAACAGGCAGCGCTACTGTGCGCAGGACGCCGGCGAAGGCGGTGACGGCCCTCAGCAGCCACAGGAACCGGCTGGAGAGAGGAAGCTCTGAATAACAAAAAGATACAAAATCTAACAAAGGCGTTTCCTGGCGTTCTGAAGCTTGCTGAGGGCTGTTGGCTGTTGCCGGCTCATACCAAGTCCCATTGAGCATCACGCATGCGCCCATTCGCGAAGGCCGATGGACGTGATGGTCCACGGCTGGTCGATGAGTTTGTTCCAAGCGTGACAGCAGTGATCGACGATGTTGGCCGCGGAGTCGAACACGCGATTGGACAGCCAGTTATCGCGCAGGTACTGCCAGATGTTTTCCGTCGGATTGAGTTCGGGCGATTTCGGTGGCAGCGGCAGCAGGCTGATATTGGCCGGAACGGCGAGCTCGCTTGAGGTGTGCCAGCCCGCCTGGTCCAGCAGGACCACCGCGTGTGCGCCATCGCTGACCGCCTGGGAGATTTCCGCCAGCCGCAGCGACAGGGTGGTGGAGTTGCAGAACGGCAGCACGAGCCCGGCCCCGATGCCGCGTGCCGGGCAGATCGCGCCGAAGATGTGGGTCGAGCCGGTTCGTTGATCGCTCGGCGCCGACGGTCGCGTGCCGCGCCTCGCCCAGCGGCGCGTGGCCTTGTTCTTCTGCCCGATCCGCGCTTCGTCGGCAAACCAGATCCCTATCGGCTTGCCAGCGGCATGGGCGGCTGCAATTTGCGCCAGGCGAGTGGCGAAACTTTTATGGGATGGCCCGCCCCTCTCCCCGGCGGCGTAGACTGCTCGGGAGCGAGTGGAGGAAGGAGCCAGCCCATGCAGATTGCAGTTCTCGGGGTTGACCTGGGGAAGAACAGTTGCAGTGTGGTCGGTCTGGAGGGCACT
>DATFDP010000126.1:0-9356 GCA_035252015.1 Terriglobales bacterium | reverse complement strand
CTGGCCATCTCCCGGCCATTCCTCTTTGTGATGAACCGCTCAGCCGACGCCGTGCTGCGTGCATTCGGCTCGCGCCAGATTCGCAGCGGCGCGGCGCACTCGCCGGAGGAACTGAAGCTGATCGTGGCTGCCAGCCGGCGTTTCGGGCTCATTCCCGCATTTGAAGAAGAAATCATCGCCCACGCCCTGGAACTGGGAGAGGTAACCGTGCGCGAGGTGATGGTGCCGCGGCCGAACATTTTTTCTTTTCCCGCCGACTTGACGCTGGATGAAGCCGTAGCCCGCGTGGTGGAGGAGCAGCACTCGCGCATTCCGGTTTTCGATCCTCAGCGCGGCCCCGAACACATCGTGGGCATTCTATACGCCAAGGACCTGATGCGCTGGATGCGGCTGCGTGTGTCGCTTTCCCAGGCGCAACCGGCGGCCGCGCGCGTGGCTAAGATGCCCATCAGCCAGATCATGCGCGATGTGCTGGTGGTGCCCGAAACCAAGCCTCTGGGCGACCTGCTCACGGAATTTAAACAGCGCAAGCGGCACCTGGCTGTGGTCGTGGATGAGTTTGGCTCGACTGTGGGTGTGGTCACCGTGGAAGACGTGCTGGAGCAGTTGGTGGGCGAGATCGAAGATGAATTCGATGTGGCCGCCATGGCCCCGCTAAAGGCTGGTGCCACCATGGTGCTGGAAGGTGCGGCCAACATTCTCGACCTGGACAGCCAGTATCAGCTCAGCCTGCCGCGCAACCAGGGATTTGAGACTCTCGCCGGATTTGTGCTCACCCGCTTGCAGAAGATTCCCATTACCGGCGACTCGTTTGACTATGAAAGCCGGCGCTTCACCGTGGTCGAGATGGATGGCCACCGCATTTCCAAGATACGGATTGAAATGCTGCAGGAGCGCCCCCAGGCTGTCAGCCGGACAGGTGACTGACCCCGTACCGCCGCCGACCAGCGGATTCCGGGCTATACTCGACCTTTCTGAGGAGGTGGGCCCGTGTCGCTGCTGCGCGTGAGTTTTCCAGCCGCTATTGTTCTGGTGCTGGTCTTCCCTGTAGCCGCTAAGGAAAAAAGTCCCACTCCCCAGGGAAAGGTGTGTGTCGCGATAGTCGCCAACGCCAGCACAAACTCCGCCTTTGTGGAACAAATGACCGAGCGCCTTGTCAAAAGCCTGAAACAGGATAAGGTTGATGCCGTTGGCATGGATTCGCGCACCACAATGCAGTACCCGCTTCGCTTCAGCCATGACAATGGCGAGGAGTCACAACAGAAAGGGTGCGATTACATCCTGCTTACACAGCTTCGTGACCCGCGCGAGCATCCCTGGGAACCACATCTGCCGGAAATCTCCATCGGCGGCCCCGTCCCCAGCACGGATGCCAGCGATGAAACGGCAGAGGCTGGGCCCAATCTACAGGTGGCATTTGCTCTTTTTCGCAGCGGCCGATTCGAGCCTGTGGTGGACACTTCCGTTCTGGACAGGACCGGGACAACCGTTGCCACCAGGTTTTGGCACGCGATGGACATGGAGGCCAACCGCATTCGCTCGGAATTGAAAAAGAAGCACCTGCCAGAATAAAAAAAGCCGCTCCTTTCGGCTCTTTAGGATGACGGCCCAGACGCCCACAGAAAAGCTGTTTCCGCAGCCTGGAATCCCTATAATAGCGGCAACTTCCTTCATGAAATCCACACTCCGCTATCTGGGTGTCCGCCTCCTTTACACCCTGCCGGTGATCTGGCTGGTGATATCCATTGTTTTTCTTTTGATTCACCTGGTGCCGGGCGATCCTATTCAGCAGATGTTGGGCGAAGGCGCTGCCGCCACCGACATGCAGGCGGCCCGCCACGCCTACGGCCTGGATGTGCCGCTGGGGCGGCAATACATTAATTACTGGGCCGGCGTGGTGCATGGCAATCTGGGGCCCTCGCTGCGCTTTAACCAGGGCGTGAGCAGCCTGATTGCACAGCGCTATCCCTACACGCTGGAACTGACCGTTGCCTCGCTGCTGGTGGCGCTCGCACTTTCCATCCCGGCGGGAGTGCGCTCGGCGCAACGCCGCAACCGCTGGGACGATCGCCTGCTCAGCGTTATCAGCCTCTTCGGCTTGTCGTTCCCCAACTTTGCGCTGGGCCCGGTGCTCATCCTGTTTTTTGCCATTGAGCTGGGATGGCTGCCGGTCTCAGGTTCGGGCAGCTTGGCTCACCTGGTGCTGCCGGCCATCACCATGGGAAGCGCTTTGGCCGCCATCCTCACCCGCATGGTGCGCACCTCAATGCTGGAAGAGTTGGGCCAGGACTACATTCGCACGGCGCGGGCGAAAGGCCTGCCGGAACGCGCCGTGGTGTATCGCCACGCACTGCGCAACGCTATGATTCCGGTGCTCACTGTTGTGGGATTGCAGTTCGGCGCGCTCCTGGCCGGCGCCATCGTGACCGAAACCATCTTTTCCTGGCCGGGAATCGGACGACTGACTATCCAGGCCATTTCCAACCGCGATTATTACCTCGTGGAGGGCTGCATTCTGGCCATCGGTTTGACGTACGTGGCGGTAAATTTTTTGACCGATTTGCTGTATTCGGTGGTGAATCCCCGGATTCGGCAATAAGACAAACAATTAGTAATTAGCAATTAGCACTTAGCCAGCAACCAGCGATGATGACATTGGGCAACGCCGTTCAATGGCTAAATGCTAATTGCTAAGTAACTGCTTAAGCACCACATGGCCACCGTAGCCCAAGCAACAGCAATCGCAGCACCAGCCCCGGCGCGCTCCGCTCAGCGCAACTGGCTGGCGATCGTCGGCGTGGTGCTGGTCGTCATCTTCGTTATATTCGCGCTGTTTGCGCCGTGGATTGCCCCGCAGGATCCGTCCCGCATCGCACTGGCCACGCGCCTGTCCCCTCCCTCCCTGGCGCACCCCTGCGGCACCGACGAATTGGGACGCGATATCCTTTCCCGCCTCATCTATGGCGCCCGCATTTCCATGCTGGTAGGCAGCAGTGTGGTCCTGGGCGCTCTGTTTCTGGGCCTGGTGATCGGCTCGATTGCCGGCTACTACGGCGGCAAAGTAGACCGTTTCGTGAACGTAATCCTGATGAATGCGTTCCTCTCCTTCCCCGGCATTCTGATCGCCATCTCTTTCGTGGCCTTTCGCGGGCCGGGAATTTTCAACTTGATTCTGGCTCTTTGCCTGGGAGGCTGGGTGGGCTACGCCCGGCTGGTGCGGGCGCAGGTGCTGGCGGCCCGCGAGCGCGAATATGTGGAGGCGGCCCGGGCGCTGGGCGCCAGCGACTGGCGCATCATCACGCGGCACATTCTACCCAACATTATTCAGCCCGTTATTGTGCAGGCAGCCATCGGCATGGCCGGCGCGGTACTGGCGGAAGCCACCATGAGTTTCCTCGGTCTGGGTGTGCCGCCGCCTACCGCCAGCTGGGGCTCCATGCTGAACGATGGCCGCGCTCACCTGTTCGACGCGCCCCACCTGGTGCTGTTTCCCGCGGCGGCAGTCATGCTGGCCGTGCTCTCCTTCAATTTTATTGGTGATGCCCTGCGCGATTACCTGGATCCGCGCTCGCGCATTGAAGCCGGCTTGTGAGTCGTGCTCACAATCGCTGTTGTCGCGTCCTCCCCCGCGAGCAATGGCAAGAACGGCCACAAGATAGTGCGCCAGGCTATCGTTCTTTTTGGATGCGCTCGAAATCCTGAACCAGGGCGTCTTCAATATCGGTTGAATGGCGCTCGCCCCTGGCAACTTTGCTGACGTATGTACGGTCAACTCCGAGCCGTCGCGCAATTCGGCTATACATACCGCATAGTGACTCGATGTAACTGCGAAGTTTTTGAAGTTTGGCGGCTTTCTGTACGGGTGGCATAAGGATAACTGAGTGTTGGAGCACGTAGGCTTTCATCGGGTTGTGCCCCATTTAAGGTGCAGTTCTACTCCGGTGCCCAGCTAGACGGGGAACTCTCGCCAGAACCTGTGAGGACAACCTGCAGAGAGCTTCCGTCCTCAAACGGGACAGCACGTGTGGTCGTGGGTCTGCTGGAAGGATTGCTGTGATGCCGGAGCAGTACGCACGAGCAGAATTGAAACCAGAGAAACAATCCTGGAGGAATGTCGCAACTGCCGCTCATGAGCTAAAAAGCCCCGTCGAGGCAATGACCTACCTCGTTTATTTGCTGAGACAGTATCCTCGCCTGGATGAGCAACCACGTAACTACGTACAGCAATTGGACAAAGAGTTGGAGCGAATGCGTCACGTCCTCAGCCAGGCGCTCCGGGTATACCGCGAACCTGCAAATCCAACCCTTGTGCCACTGTCGGATGTGTTGGATACCATTTTGCGTTTTTATGAGCACAAAATCGCGTTCAAACAAATTCGAGTTGAAAGACGCTACGAATCGGAAGGTGTGGTAAAGGCACTTTCGGAAGACCTGCGGCAGGTGTTTTCCAACTTGATAGTTAACGCCCTCGAAGCACTGCGGCTCGGCGGCAGATTGACACTGCACATCCACGAGTCGCTGGACTGGAGCGACACCCGGCGTACAGGGGTCAGGGTAATTGTAGCGGACAACGGTTCAGGTATTCTGCCTGAGCAGAGGAGCAAAATGTTCCGACAGCTCTTCACTACCAAAGGGGAAAAAGGGACAGGACTGGGTTTGCAGGTTAGCGACAAAATTGCTCGGAAGCAGGGTGGCAGTATTCATTTCAGAAGCAGTACAAAGTCGGGGCGCAGCGGGACTGTTTTCTCCGTATTCCTTCCTGCGCTGTTTCCTTCAGAAACTGAGGCTTAGCCAAGTTCGGACAGCTTACCCAATGGAAGACCAACACATGCTCCGGCTCTTTCTGTACTGCTTGCGATGCAATCAGCGTGTGCTTTATGGCGGCACCCCGGAAGAAGTGGCATGTCAGGTGATTAGCGGGGCAGTTCTAAAATCGTAATCCGCTCTTTTCAATCCCCATCCACAAACTAAAGTTGATTGCGCCTTAGAATGATCACGAGCCAAGGGATGGACGCTGCCCACGCCGCCGCTCGGCATGGGCGCGTCCGGTGCGGCGGGCGTGATCGCGGGCGGAATCTGCCACCGCAGGCAAGTGCGCGGGCACGTGCCCGGCGCTACGCGCCAGGTCGTAGAGCTTATCGGCAGTCCGCCGCCGCAGCCGGTTCTTCAGTTCGCTCTTTTTCATAAAGCAAAACATGAGATGCACAGAAAGGCGCTGGTGTCACATCACTGGGATGCGGCCTCGTAAGACGGAGGGACTGGGTTGAACTCCGCACAAGCGACGGCGTTAACGGTTTACTCGGAAGGACTTGTCTTCTTTTTGCCCGGCAGGCTGGCAGGATTTTCGTGGACTCGTTCGCGGAAACGGGCATTCATGCCGCCTCCCAGTTCCACCGCCGATTCGCCGTATTTGTCGCGCAAGTGGTCAGCAGCGGAGAGTGCCTGCTGCCAGCGGCGTTGTTTGTCTGCTTCCAACAGGTCGAGTTGTCCTTCTTCATGCGCGAAGGAGGAAGCATGCACGCCCAGCAGGCGTACAGGCCTGCCCGGTTTCCAATTATCGCGAAACAATTTGCGCGCCGCCGCGAACAGTTCCACGTCGAGCTGCGTGGAGCGGGGCAGGGTATGAGCGCGGGTAATAGTAGTAAAGTCTTCGTAACGCAGCTTCAATTGCACAGTGCGGGCGTGCAAACCGGCTTCGCGCAGTCGCCGCCCCACCATTTCCGCCAGCCGCAACAGGGTGGATTCCAGCTGCTCCGGGTTGGAGGTGTCGGTCGAGAACGTATGCTCGTGGCTCATGGATTTGGGATCTTCGTCGGCGCCGATTTCGGCATCGAACCAGCCGCCCGCATCGAGTCCCTTGGCTTTTCCGGCCAGAGCCAGCCCCCACTTTCCGAAACGCTCTTCCAGGAAAGCTTCCTCGAACCGGGCCAGGTCGCCGACCGTGATGATCCCCAGGGCGTGCAGGTTTTGTTCCGTGACCTTGCCTACGCCGGGGATCTTACGTATCGCCAGGGGTGCCAGGAAAGTAGCCTCGCTCCCGGAAAGAATCCAAAGCACTCCGTTGGGCTTGGCCTGGTCGGAACAAACCTTGGCGACCAGGCGCGAAGCCGCGATGCCAATGGAGCAGTTGAGCTGGGTATTGGCATGAATGGCCCGGTGCAGCGAATGGGCGGCGCGCAGGGGCGGCCCATGCAGGCGCTCCGTGCCGCTCATGTCCAGGTAGGCTTCATCTATCGAGACCATCTCAATCTGCGGCGAAAAGTTCTGCAGAACGTGGTGCACTTTCTGGGAATATTCGCGGTAGCGCTCGGGGTGGCCGTTCACAAAGATGGCGTGGGGGCAGAGCTTGGCGGCGGTGCGCAGAGGCATGGCGGAGTGCACGCCAAATTTGCGCGCTTCGTAAGAAGCGGCGGAGACCACGCCGCGCTCATCGCGCTGTCCCCCAACCACCACCGCTTTGCCGCGCAGCCCAGGATCAAACAGCTCCTCCACCGACACGAAAAAGGCGTCCATGTCCACGTGGAACACAAGGGGCGCGCGGCTGGCAGGGTCGGGCATGGCCGGAGTGTTACCGCCTCATACTAACCCAGCGTCTGCTGTGTCGGATGAGAATGCGAACCGCAACACAACTAAGGTGCCCGGAGGTGTGGAAACGGAAAGCGACGATAGGAACTACTGGACGATAGGAACTACTGAATGATCTGCCCGGCGAAGGGAGCGTTCGCGCAATTGGCAGCGGTGGGCACCGCGGCGCTCAGCCCTGGGTTCAGGTCGTAATGAATCACGTTATCATTCACGCCGCAGAAGCGCCGGACCCCTGTCGTGTTGGGAGCAAAGGGCGCAGCCCCGACATAAAAACTGGTGTTGGCCCCAAGAGGGCTGGGAGTCCCGCCCACGGCATTAAATGAATAGCCGGCCTTAAAACCGGTGGCTAGAACGGAGTCTATCAGGCAGGCATTGTTGGGGGCCGGAGTGCAGGGAGGTGAGCCCGCCAGGTCCGACAAAGCTGCGGCATATCCGATATTGGCGTAAGTGGTGTTGTACGCCGATTCGGCCGTCATGATGGTGCGGAGGGAAGAAACAGCCGAAGACTCATTGGCCGCAATGCGAGCCCGAATCAGATTGGGAATCGAAATAGCGGCGAGAACAAGAATAACCGCCACCGCTAGTAGCAGCTCAATCAGTGAAAATCCCTTGTCTCTAGCCATTTTCTGCAGCGCCATCCCAGGCTGTGATACCGCACAAAACTTCACGAGAAAAATATGCATCCCAGGGGCCATTCCGCCCCGCCAAGTGCAAGCTATTCAATTCATGGAGATTACGGCGAGTTACACCATTCCGGGCGGAAGCTTCTTGAGCCCCTTGCATGGGATTGTTGACAGAATTTGTCATTGCCAGTGGCAGTTTTGGAGACGAGTAGGCGAGCCTTTCAGGGCGATCACCGCTCCTTTCGTAATCCCTTGCCACCATTGACTTACAAGATGTCAGAGGGGAAATGTATACTACGAATGATATAGTTATCACAGTGGCATGTGATATGAGGTGCGCATGGGTTCGCCCTACGGTCTGCCCATCATCGAGAATTGCCTGATCTGTAACCTGCGCTCGGAACGCTTTTTCTGCGACCTGCCCAAGACCGCCCTGGCCGCTTTTGAAAAGATCAAGTATTCCTCGGCCGTGCCTCCAGGCGCGGTATTGTTTGTGGAAGGCCAGGCGCCTCGCGGCATGTACGTGGTATGTCGTGGCCGCATCAAGCTTTCCACCACCTCCCGCGACGGCAAAACTCTGATTTTGCGCATCGCTGAACCTGGTGAAGTACTGGGCTTGCACGCCATTGTTTCCGGCAAGCCCTATGAACTAACGGCGGAGGCGCTGCAGGCTTCGCAACTCAATTTCGTCAAGCGTGACGACTTTCTTCACTTTTTGCAGGAGCATGGCGATGCCTGCTTGCGTGCAGCGCAACATCTGAGCCAGAACTGCCAGTCCGCTTACGAGATGATCCGTTCGCTGGGCCTGTCGCACTCGGTGACGGAGAAGATGGCGCGCCTGCTGCTTGAATGGTCAGAGCAAGGCGAGAACACCAAAGACGGGGTGCGCATCAAGATCGCTCTTACCCATGAAGAGATTGCGCAGTTAGTCGGTACTTCACGGGAAACCGTGACCCGGGTCCTCAGCGACTTCCGCAAACAGCAGATCGCGCAACTGCGCGGCTCCACGCTGCTGATTCGCAACAAACCTGCACTGGAGAAGCTGGTTGGAGCGTAGAAGCGGTTCCCAAGCTGCTTAATGGTCAGATATTAAAGAGCTTCCGGACAGCACCCCAAGATACACAAAAGATACATCGAAAATACATCAATCTCAAAAAGCAAGCCCGGGCTCGCGCCCGGGCTCGCTTGTGGCTGGTACCCTCCCCCGAGGTACTTCGCCAAACTCAAGGGCATAGTAGCGGGCTGGTTGAGGAGCGGCAAGTCACGGAGGTAATAGATCGATATTACGAAATGGTTGGCGTATCGCCTTGATTACATACCTTTTAGGAGGGAACTCGGTCCTCGGCTGGATATGCTCTTCCGTAGCGCCGCAGTCCCGGTGGCTGTCGGTGCGGCGTCTCGCCCGCACCAGCGAGAGCGGGACGACCTGGTGACAGCCGGCAAGATGCCGGCGCTACAAACTCGGTTTAGAGGCCGACTACAGCTTCTTGCGCGCTTCTACTTCCGCCAGCCAGCCACGCCGCAACTTCTCCATGGGGATGCTGGAAAGATAGGGCTTGATGTCGAGTATAGGTGTGCCATCCAGCATGTCTACGCCGCGAACGTGCAGCACCGGACCCTCGCGGCGCAGGAGTTCGACGACGGTGAGGCCAATCGGGTTGGGGCGCCGCGGCGAGCGCGTGGCGAAGACGCCGTGCGGGCGATTGTTGTCGCTGGGCGGAGTGGCCACCAGGTCGAAGTCCTGCGAACGATCAAATTCCCAGATGACAAAGAGATGGGAGAAGCCCTCAATATCCTTGAGTCCGGCTTCCAGTTCGGGCAGGATCCTCAGCGCGCCCTCCGCATCGTGCTTGGCCCCCAAGCCTTTGGGGATCTCCTTGGTGTTCTGATAGGGACTGCTTACGAATCCAATCGGCTGCGGAGTAAACATACGGGTGACACAACCTCGCTCCCTCTCATATTAGGGCAAGACGGGTTATCCCGTGAACGCGTGCAGTAGAACATTGGCAGGTGGCCCAGGTTCGCGCCCGGTTTTTGGGCGCTAACCTGGGTCACGCATCACTGCTTCACCTATCGAGCCGATGCTAGCGTTTTCCCATGCCTTATGGCCTCAAGCGTTATCAGCAATCCGCACAGTCTCACTTTGTC
>DATFDP010000125.1:0-9591 GCA_035252015.1 Terriglobales bacterium | reverse complement strand
GGTCAGGATTTCACCGCCAACCTGAATCCCAACTCTCTGGAGGTGCTGCGCGGCTGTAAGCTGGAGCCGTCGCTGGCCACGGCAGCCGTGAGCAGTCGCTACCAGTTCGAGCGCCTGGGATATTTCTGCTTGGACCTCGACTCCGCCCCCGGCAAGCTCGTGTTCAACCGCACCGTGGCATTGAAAGACACCTGGGCCAAGGTAGCGCAGAGAGGGAAGGCTTAGCAAGCAACAGGCGAGTGGCCCACTCAAGCGTTTCCATGCTTGAGCGGGATCGTCGTGGAGCCCCGCCCCAATCCTTGCCCACTCAGGCCAACCACAGGCTTGAGTGGGCCATCGATGCGAGGTTTGCTGAAAGCCATTTGGGCCGACATCGGCTGTTTGTCAGTAGCCTTCGCGCCCAGTTAATCTGATTGAAGTCGGAAGCGCATGGGGTCCGGTGATCCTCCCGGTCTTCAAAACCGGCGGGAGGCGGGTTTGCCCGTCTTTGGTGGGTTCGACTCCCACTCGCTTCCGCCACGCTGCGGTCTTTACTGCGGCGTCGGCAGGGCTGGGGAGTGTTTCTGAGCCTCTTCCGCCGTGATTCCCTTCCATTTGCGGTAGACATTGGCCACGGCCAGAGTCCAGAAGGGAACCAGATCGGCTCCGGGCACCAGTTTCGCCGCGAAGGACGGCAGGAACTCCCAGTGCCAGCCGAGCAAGTTCACCAGCACGGCCGCGACCACGAAATCAAGCACATCATCGAGCGGTGAGTAAGCCCCTTCGAGAAATAGCGGAAAGGCAATGATTTGCACCGCGTCCGCCACGATGGCCAGCAGCATGGCAGCGCGGAAACGAGCGCGGGGCGACAGTGTAATCGGTTCCTCAGGCATGATAGCGGCCCCTCATCCCAGTGCGAAAACATGCAGCCCTCTTATTGTAGTCCTGTCCACAGGATGTCGAGTTTCTCTTCGGACGGCGGGAGTTTCAAGGATCTTAAACTGGCGATTCGGGGATGAACAGATCGCAGTAGCTATCTGAAGACTTATATTTTCTCAGCCAAGCCCGCAGCGCAGGGATGTTGCGGGACGCCATGTATCTCGGCCATGCCACCACAGGCAGGAATAGCAATCTTCTTCCGGAATCCGGAATTCATTGATTTATGTAAGGGACCTTCCGTATCCACCTAGGGCCAAAGTGAAAGAAGCATCCAAGGTCCCGGCTGGATGTCATCAGAAGGCGCTTGAATAGGCAACCGAAGCATCCCCTGGCGATAACAACGGCTATTCCAATTCTGAACCAAACTTCCAGGTGCCGTTATCCATATCCAATAGCACAATGCTGTGGTTTGACCTCAAGGAGACTCGCCGGCCTCCTACTATAGCGGTGGCGTAAAAAGGACGAAAACTAAGATCGTATGGCTGATCTTCAGGTTGAGACTCGGCAACCCGGGTCCGGGCGGGCCGGACCTTTTTGCGTGAGCTGCGGAGGTCGCGAAGGGCGGTTCCGTTCGAGGCGGTTGAGGGTGTTGGCGATCCTTCAGTTAACTGGTGAACTGTTTCCTTTAACTCTTCCCCGAAGCTCACAAGCGCGGGCACATGGTTGTGAAGCACTAAGCCCAGCGAGCCCAGGCCAACAATGAGCAATACTGCCACGAGGGCGCTACGAAGCCTGGTCGAACGGTGCGATTCGTAGGCATTCTTGGTTAGCCCCCGCAGGTCTTCCCAGTTTGTGTCCCCATTTTGGGGCGGGTTTACTTGGGCAGACGATACATCCCTTTTCGATTCATCACTCCCGGACAACTTCAATGTTGACGTCATGGCGCTAACCCCGATCTGGTACCTAGAACAGAGCAATCGTTGTGCCAGCTTCACACACTACAAGCTGCTGATTCTTCAGTGTTTATCGTTTGTGGTGCATTGGACGTGGAGACGCTGTGCAATGTTTTGCACAGCCAGAACTCTAGATCGCACGGGCGAGAGCCCGTCCGGCCATGGAAACCTGTGTGTGTGTCCCCCTGCCCCCCGGCGTGTCTTTCCCGATACGGAATTCTTGACTCTCTCCTTTTTTTGTCGCTGTTATCAAAGTTGCTATTGCTGTTATCGCTTATCTGGTTTTGGCTTAAGGGAGGCGCTTCATCGCGAGACAGACTCGGCTTCAAATTGCCCGGCCTCGGGTCCGGCAACTCAGCATTTTCGAGCGACGGAGGGGATATGTCAGCTTGCCGCAAGTTTCATCCATTGACATTTGGATTGTTAATACTTTCTCTCATCAGTTTTGCGAATATTGCAGGACAGGCTCAGGATGACAACACACCCAAGGCAGACATCTTTGCCGGCTATCAGTGGTTGAATCCGGGCGGCAGTGTTCCTGTGCCCGGGACAGCGAACCCGGTGCAGGGACATCAGTTGCAAAGCCTCTCGAAGGGATTTGGATTGGCCTTTGGCTATAACTTCTATCCCGTGTTCGCCTTGGAAGGCGATCTTGGACGGAACTGGGACACGGGATTGAGCTTTACAACTTATTCCGTAGGCCCGCGTTTCACACTCCGGAGCGAAGGCGTCAATTTTTTTGCACATACACTATTGAGCTTGAACCAGCTAACCGCGCCTGGATTCTCAACCAGGGAAGGCATAGGAACCATTCTGGGCGGCGGCATGGATCTACGGTTGGGCCAACACGTCAGCTTTCGGCTGATCGAGGCTGACTACCAGTGGGCGCGGCACAACTTTGCCCCGCTCGTTCCCGAAAACCAGTCGAATCTGCGACGCCCGAGTTTCGGTGGAACTCGCCTGCGAGGCGGCCTGGTGTTCAACCTGGGCGGTGGCGCGCCTCCGGAAGCGCCTACGTCGCAATGCACTGCGCAGCCCTCGGAGGTGATGGTAGGCGAACCGGTTACGGTGAACCTGACCACAAATAACTTCAATCCCAAGCACACGCTGACCTACGCCTGGAGCAGCACCGGCGGCAAAATCACCGGCAAAGACAATACAGCCAGCATTGATACAAACGGCGTGGCAGGCGGCAGCTATACGGCCACCGCCCAGGTGACAGACCCGAAAGCAAAAAAGAACAACCAGACTACCTGCTCAGCGAACTTTATGGTTAAGGAGCCGCCCAAAAATCCACCTGCCATGAGCTGTTCCGCCAACCCAAGCTCTTTGCAGGCAGGCGCGACTGTCAGCATCAGCTGTGACTGCACCAGCCCCGACAAAATGCAGGTGAACGTGTCCGGCTGGAACGCGACCGGCGGCACCGTCAGCGGCACGGGCAACAACGCCACGCTGAACACCGCAGGGGCGGCGCCCGGACCCATCACGGTGAGCGCCACCTGCACGGACTCTCGCGGCTTGAGCAATTCCGCCACGACGCAGGTGACCATCGAAGCTCCGCCGGCTCCTTCTCCACAGGAGAAGGAACTTGAAGCCCGGCTGGCGCTGCACAGCATTTATTTCCCGACGGGTCTGCCTGCGGTCGCCAATCCCAAAAGTGGCCTGGTCACGAGTCAGCAGAAAACGCTGCTCGCATTGGCCGGCGAGTTTGTGAAGTATCTGCAGAGCAAACCGGATGCAAAGTTAATCCTGGAAGGGCACGCCGATCCACGCGGCTCGGCGGCTTACAACCAGGCGCTTTCGGAGCGACGAGTCGAGCGCACGCGCAGTTTCCTGGTCGACAATGGCGTGCCCGCCGGCAACATCGAGACCAAAGCGTTTGGCGCCCAGCATAACCTGACTCCCGACGAGGTGAGGAGTTCGGTGGAGCAAAATCCGGAGCTGACGCCGGGCGAGCGCCAAAGGATTCTCCGCAACATGCGGACCATCATTCTGGCCAGCAACCGCCGGGTGGACATCACACTGAGCACGACGGGCCAAACGTCTGTGCGCCAGTTCCCCTTCAACGCTGCCGATTCGTTAAGTCTGATTGGCGGCCGCGAGACCAAGGTGGCACCTGCCAAGAAAACGGCACCGCGCCCAAAGGCCAGAAAGAAAACAAAGAAATAACGTATCGCACTTTGGATCTTAGGGCTGCTGCATTGAGATTTCCGCAGCAGCCCTTTGCCTTTGGCTGGTAAAGGACCCGCACGGTTGGCTTTTAGCAGGCGGCAAGCAATCCTTCTTTGTAGATCCTGCATCTCAGTTTTCAACATACCTCTTCCATTGGGAGCCGAGAATGAAGCGATTTACGCTCGCATTGTTCGTGTGTCTGATCTTGCCCACAGTTCTGCTGGCGCAGGATGAAACCCCCAGAGTGACCATGTTTGGCGGTTATTCGCTGCAGCGAAACGGCGGCAACAATACCAACGGCTGGGATGGCCAGGGTACCTTCAACTTCAACCGCTTTCTCGGGGTCACCGCCGACGTCAGCGGCAACTACCGCAACATCGCGTCTTTGCCCGTGCCGATCGTTTCGGCAGGAGTCAACCAGAGCCTCTACACATTTCTTTTTGGTCCCACGGTGACCGGCAATTTCGGCAGGGCGTCAGTGTTCGCGCACGCTCTGTTCGGAGCCGCCCGCGCCAGTTCGAGCGCGGGAATCTCGCTGCCATTCATCGGTGGGGTTAGCACGGGAGTGAGCAGTGCCAGCGCCTTCGCCATGGCCTTCGGTGGTGGCCTGGATTTCAATCTCGGGCGGCATTTTGCCATTCGTCCCGTACAGCTTGACCTGGTGCGGACGCAGTTCAGTCCAACGGATGCATTGACAACTGGGCTTTCCACCAGCACCAGCGGCGCTCAGAACTTCCTGCGCTATTCGGGAGGAATCGTGTTTCGTTTCTGAAGCATTGTTCTTACAGACTAAGATGTGCCCGCCCTAAAAGCGCAGGTAGCGCATGAGTACGCCAGCCAGGATGCCGCCCAGGAGCGGACCAACCACGGGCACCAGGGCGTAGCTCCAGTCGGAATGGCCCTTGCGCGAAATGGGCCAGAGCGCATGAGCGATGCGCGGCCCCAGGTCGCGGGCGGGGTTGATGGCGTAGCCAGTGGTTCCTCCCAGCGACAATCCGATGCCCCACACCAGGCTGGCCACTAGATAAGGGCCCAAACCGCCGACGGGGGCCACCGCGCTCACGCCCTTGGAGAACATGGCGCCAACCACCAGGACCAGCAAGAAGGTGCCAATCACTTCGCAAAGCAGGTTGGAAGGAAAATTGCGGATTGCGGGGGCCGTGCAGAAGCAGGCGAGTTTCGTGCCGGGATCGGGGGTCTCACGCCAGTGAGGCAGGAAATAGAGCCACACCAGGGTGGCTCCTGCAAAAGCGCCTAGCAATTGGGCGATGGCATACGGCACGACCTTGGCAAAAGCACCCGAACTGACGGCAAAGCCCACGGTCACCGCAGGATTGATGTGGGCGTCGCGGCTGCCACAGGCGACGGCGGTAAATACACCGGCCATGACGGCGAAAGCCCAGCCACTGGTGATCACCATCCAGCCTGCTCCTTCTGCCTTAGTGCGTTTGAGCAAAACGTTGGCCACCACGCCATTGCCCAGCAGGATCAGAACCATGGTGCCCATGAACTCCCCGAGTAACGGTGAAGCCATTCTCATCCTCCACTCTCAATGTGAAAAGGCGGCCTGAGCCGCGGAACCAAAGCCCTTGGCCACCGCCGCAAGCCTCAGATAACTCAGAAGATATTCGGTGGGATTGTACTCTGCTCGGCAGCAACTCGGAGGCAGGCTGCGGGTGCCAACCCCCCGTCCTCGACCGCAATTCCAACAGAACACGGGAGGAGTGTAAACATGAAAACTGCATCAATATTGTGCGTTATGGCCCTGGCGGCTTCGGTGTGCTGGGCGCAGCAGAATGACGCAGCCACAACGAAAGTGAATCAGGCATCCGAGATCATCCAGCAGATGACCACGGGCAATGCGGGCATCCCAGATGCCGTTCTGCGCGGAGCCAAGTGCATCGCCGTAATCCCCCACATGATCAAAGGCGCGTTCATGGTGGGTGGTGAGCATGGCAGCGGGCTGGCCACCTGCAACACCAACTCAGGATGGAGCGCCCCAGCCCCGTTCGAAATTTCCGGCGGCAGCATTGGCTGGCAGATTGGCGGCCAGAGCAGCGACCTGGTGATGATGGTTATGAACCAGCAGGGCATGGACCAGCTCATGTCCGGTCATTTCAAAGTGGGAGCGGGAGCATCGGTAGCCGCTGGGCCGGTGGGCCGTTCGGGAGAAGCTAATGCCGGGTGGAAAGCAGCCATCCTTACCTACGCACGATCCAAAGGCGCTTTTGCGGGCGTGAATGTGAGCGGGTCGGGCATCACCCAGGACAAGAAAATCACTAAGGAGCTGTACGGACACGAAGTGCCTTTTTCCGACATCCTGAAGGGTCAAGTGAAAACGCCAGCGTCGGCGGAAGCCTTTGTGAGTGCGGTGAACCAGGCGGAGCAGTCAGCTTCGGCGCACAAGTAAACAGCGGCTGAAAACCTCGACGGCGGCGGGCAGTTTTCCGCCGCCATTCCTTTTTTAGAAGCACGACTCAGGCAAGTTTCTGGCGCTCCGGCTTCGACCATGCGTTCAAAGCAGTCTCAGCCAGACTAAGAAACTTCCGCACATATGCGTCTTCCTCCTGGAGCTCAGAGTAAATCTGCACTGCTGGGCGATTAACTAGCGCGTTAGTATCAGGAATCGACGGATCGATGGCGGGGAAAAGAACAATGCGGTTGCGCTTGCGCCGTGGCACGATGCGGGACGCACTTCACTCGGGGAAATACCCCGGTCTCAGCAAGGCTACGCAGCTTGCAGATGCAGTAAGGAAGGTTCCGGGCTGCGAACCCCTGGAGCGGCTGCAAGTTTGGCCAGAAGATCGACGCGGCTGAGCGGCCGCAGAACCAACTCGCAGTTCAGGCCGGTCTCTTCCGCCACCAGGGCAGCCTCGTCAAATTGCGATGAGGAACAGACCAGGAGGATGTGGCAATCTGGATATTTACTCTGTAGCGCCACTGCGGTCTTTAGGTCCGAGGGGTGACGATCTCCCAGATCTATTATCGCGGCATCAACCACCATCCGCCCTGCTATGCGCAACGCGGTTGCGCCCGAAGCAGTGCTTGCCGCCATGTAGCCGCCGCCATGTAGCACGGTCGCCAGCGTAGCGGCGATCACCCGATCAGCAGCCACGACCAGAACAAACAACTCTTTCCTATCGCTCATAGATCCTCTTGCTGTTATCTGTCTGATCAATGCCGGAACGGCGCCTTCCGGCCATGTCCCATTTGGTGACAGTTTCAGCAGCAAGGTTGCCTGTGTGCCACGTAATCTTGAACTTTCAAGATCTGAAATCGTAAGTAGCCTCTGGTCTGAGTTCCTGAATGGTGCTCTGGAGCGGTAAGAGCTGCAATATTAAGAATTTAGGATGGATCAGAACTCGCCGGAGAACTGCCGTGGAAGCTCAAAGCGGTAGCCGGCGCCGTGGACCGTTTTTAGGTATCGGGGTTGGTCGGGTTCCGGCTCGATTTTTTCCCGCAGACGCCGAACGTAGACGTCAATAGAGCGCGGAGTCACAAAGCTACTGTCACTCCAAACAGCATCCAGCAACTGATCGCGGGTGAATACACGGCCAGCATTGCGCGCCAGGAACTCCAGGAGGCGAAATTCGCGGGTGGTAATAGGCACCTGCTGGTCACGAATGATGAGGGTCATAGCCAGCGAATCAATTTCCATCTCACCCAGCTTGAGCACGGAACTCGAGGGCAACGACTGGGCGCGTCGTAGCACCGCCCGCACTCGCGCCATGAGTTCGCGCGGACTGAAGGGTTTCGAAATGTAATCATCGGCGCCCAGGTCCAGGCCGCGCACGCGGTCGGCTTCGGCTGTTTTTGCGGTCATGAAGATAACCGGAATCGTCGAAAAACGGGGATGGCGGCGAATCTGGCGGCATAACTCCAGGCCGTCAGTGCCGGGCAGCATGATGTCGAGCAGGAAAAGACGCGGCAGTTCGCGTCCCGCTTCCTGCAGCACGTCGGTTCCGCTGCCGAAAACGCGCGTTTTATAGCCGTTTAATTCAAGCTGGTGGCGCACCAGTCGGGCGATGTCGGAATCGTCTTCCACGACATAAACCAGTAAATTGCCAGGCTCAACAGGCGCGGTTGGTCGAGGCGCTGGCATACGGTTAGCGAGCACGCGGCGAAGGCTTGCAGTTCGCTCGGACTTGGCAGAATAGGGTCGGTCTGTTGCGAAAATGTTACGTCCTTGTTAATTGTTGGTGAATGTTGCGGGAGTCGCCTTCGCCCCGATTCGCTAGTCCAACAATCATCTGTGCCTTTGTGCCCCGGTGATGAAAACTATTGTGGCACGGTCTTCAGGTACTCGGCGGGAATAGGATTGTCGGGCCGCTCGGAATCCCAGGAAATTGTCAGAATCCACCAACGGGCGCCATCGTTGAGCAGTTCGACGCTATTGATGCCACGCTCGAAAGGCTCGGCCTTGGCCTCATGGCGCGAGGCATACGTGGTAAAGACGTGGGCGATGTTGCCGAATTGCTCGGTATGGCGGGCAATTTCCGACTCGTAAAAGGCATGTTGCTGGAAGTAGGCCCCGGCGCCACGCTCATAATCGTCGGGCGTCATCACTTTGTGGAGAGTCTGTCCGTCCTTGTGCAGCACGGTAGCCAGGATCGCCTGGGGAAGAAACAGGGAGTGGAACCGTTCCCAATTACGGGTGCCGGCGGGCCCGGAGATGACGTCGTACATGGCATGAACAATGGCATCAATGGATTTGCTATCGTCCGCATAAGGGACAGCAGGTTTCGCGGACGGGTTCTGGGCGACCAGCGCAACAGATAAGGCGAGAACCGCAAATAAGGCTTTCACAAGGGCTCCGGAACTGCGGTGGAGTTGGGATCACAAACGGCGACGATAGCAGAGGCGAAGAAGAGAGACAACGAGACCTATACCTACTGATCCTGGCTGGGACCGGGCAATCGCGAGTTGAGCACAGCGCCCGCTGGCCGCGTCACCAGCCATGAAACGCTTACGTACATAACAAAACATTCCACGGCAAAGGGCAGAAATCCCAGATAGCCTGGCGTCGGCATCTCGAACACTTTCAGGTCCTGAAACATGGGAAGAATGTAATGCCACTTGGCCGAGGCCCAGTAATTCCAGAACTCCCAGAGCCAGCCGCAAATGAAACCGGACATCAGCAGCGAGTAGAATCGGCTGCGGCGGCCCGCGGCAAAATCGCCCAGCATCGAGGGCAGGCGCAGGCGGTAGTTGATGGGGTCGAGGAGAAAAATAAATCCCGCCCAGACCAGGGCAAACAAGTAGGCGGCCGTGCGTTGGGGCAGCAGCAATGGGAGGGCCAGGCAGATCGCACCGAATGCCACCATGGCGGCGTGCCCGCGGGCAGAAAATCGGACGGGTGGGGCGGGCCGGAACCAGCCAAAAGCTTCCACCAGGTCGGCAGTTTCCAGGATGCCGGGTGTTATCGTGGCAAAAGACCAAGCGTATCCGAGCAGGGCCAAGGCGCGGTTGAGGGGCAGGCCCACGTAGGTCCAGTTATCGAGGCGAAGATTGTAAGCTTCGAAAATCAGCCACAAGGGAATGGAAAGCAGGGCCATTCGGGCGAATTCGGCAGGGGTGTCGCTGAGGCGTGAGTGGCCGGTGATGGCGC
>DATFDP010000124.1:0-31237 GCA_035252015.1 Terriglobales bacterium | reverse complement strand
GGATCTGGCGTTTTGCGGGCGTGAGCGCAGCGGGAGCCCGCAGCCGAAATCCTGAGCCCGCCGAAGGATCTGGCGTTTTGCGGGCCCATTCGACTCGCTCCCCCTCGCTCAGGGCAGGCTAAGAACGAGCGCAGCGGGAGCCCGCAGCCGAAATCCTGAGCAAAAGATTGTCTTTCAGCCGAGTTTTGCTGCCGCTGTAACCATTTGCCTTTACAAATGTCTTCCTAACTTGTGTCGGAAGAACTTCTGCCATGGCTTAGGGTTCAGAAGCCACGGAATGAAAGCTGTCTCGCAACTCCTGACTATTGACTCCTGGCCCCAGCTTTTTGCTTGAGCAATGCTCGACCGTATAGAATGACAACTTTCCAGACTACATGCCCCTGAGGTAGCCGCATTCTGAGTTCCCACAACCGCCCTGCGCCAGCGCCGTCCGGGTGCGCTTGCCCAGAACACAAATCTGACAGGCAAGCCGGCTTGGCGGATTGGTGTTGGTGGCGGAAGCTGCGGCAGGGCGACGGCTTCAGCGCCTGGGTTGCTTTCCTTTCCTGCCTGTGCCTGGTGGTACTGACAGCCATTCCCGCGTTCGCTCAGCAGAACCTGGTCGAGGCCATCGTAATCCACGGCAACCGCCGCATTCCGGCGGACACCATCCGCGCCCATATCTTTACCCGGCGGGGTGACGTCTACGACCAGGCCGCCCTGGAGCGCGACTTCAATTCCCTGTGGAACACCGGCTATTTCGATGACCTGCGCATCGAGCGCGAGCCGGGGAAAAAGGGCTGGATTCTCCACTTCTACGTCAAAGAAAAGCCCACCATCCGCGAACTCAACTACGTGGGTCTTAATTCAGTTTCGCAGAGCGATGTACTCGATCGCTTTAAGGAGCGCAAGGTTGGTCTCTCAGTCGAGAGCCAGTTCGATCCCACGAAGGTGACCAAGGCCGCCGTGGTCATTAAGGAGATGCTGGCAGAGCATGGCCGCCAGTTTGCCACGGTGCGCACGGAAGTTCGCCCTCTCCCTCCCGCCGCCGTTTCCGTCACCTTCGTGGTTAAGGAAGGGCCCAAGGTCAAGGTGGGCAACATCCGCTTCCAAAACAATCACAAGCTCAAAAGTCGCGAGCTGCGCTATGCCATGAAGAACCTGCGGCCCATCGGCATACCTCATTCCATCTTCCTGGAAAACATATTTTCCAAGACTTACGACGCCAGCAAGCTCAACGAGGACGCCGAACGAGTTCGCCAGGCCTACCAGGAGAAAGGCTACTTCAAGGCCATAGTGGAGGACCCCCAGACAAAGCTGCGCGATACCCATTCCCATCTTCATATACCGTTGATCCAGAAGGGCCAGGGAAAGGTAGTGGACATCACCATGCCCGTGGTGGAAGGCGACCGATATCACCTGGGCTCCATCACCTTCAAGAACAATAAGGCCGTGCGTAACACGGTGGCGCTGCGCAGCTTATTCCCCATGAAAGACGGCGACATCTTTAACACCGATAACGTGCGCAAAGGCCTCGACAACCTGCGTAAGGCTTATGGCGAGCTAGGCTACATCAATTTCACCTCCGTGCCTGATACTCAGATCAACGAGGACAAGAAGCTCATCACGCTGGTGATCGACGTAGATGAAGGCAAGCCCTTTTACGTCCGCCGCATTGAGTTCCAGGGCAACACCACCACCCGCGACAAGGTCATCCGCCGCGAACTCGCCATCGAGGAAGGTCAGGTATACAACACCCGCCTCTGGGAGCTGAGCCTGCTCCGCCTGAACCAGCTTGACTATTTCGAGGCCTTGAAGCCGGAAGAGGCCACCGAGCGCAAGCTGGACGAGCAGGCGGGAACTGTAGACCTGACCCTCAAAGTGCATGAGAAAGGAAAGAACAGCATTCAGCTCACCGGCGGCGTCAGCGGCTTGGAAGGTTCCTTCGTCGGACTCAGCTATACCACCAACAACTTCCTCGGCTTGGGCGAAACCCTGCAGTTGCAGGCCAGCGTAGGCAACTTGATGCGCAGCCTGATGTTCGGCTTCACTCAGCCATATATGTTTGATCGGCCGCTGCAGATGGGCTTCACCGTCTTCAATAACCGGATCAATTACGATCAAGCGAAGCAGGAAGAACTGCTGACCGGCCAGAAGCTGAACCTGCCGCAGAGTTTTTTGGCCAACCTGCAGAATTTCACCCAGAACGATACCGGCTTTACCGTCTCAGCCAGCTATCCCCTGCACCGCTCATTCAAGCGCGTGGGCATCACCTACGCCTGGGACACCTCTACCATCCAGACCTTCAGCGATGCCTCCACCGCGTTGTTTGAAAACCTGGCTTTCCGCGGTTTTTCCGGGCCGAACGCCCTTAATGGGATTGTAACCAGCAAGATTCTGCCCAGCTTTTCCATCAACACTGTTGATAATCCCACCCGGCCCCACGGTGGCCATTCACTTTACCTCGCGGCTGCCATTTCGGGTCTGGGCGGCACCGTCAATTCCATTCAGCCCATCATCAACTACAAGCAATTTATTCCCGTTAATCACAAGCGCAATGTGATCGGCCTCAACTTTCAGGGTGCCTTCCTGAGCGGTTTTGGCGGTCTGGTGGCGCCACCCTTCCAACGCTTCTACATGGGTGGCGAACAGGACCTGCGCGGTTTTGATATCCGCTCCATTTCCCCGGTTACGTTCCTGCCCACGACCGTCAATATTCCGCTGGTCAACCCCGATGGCTCCCCCGTCCCGCGGAATCCCGCCAACCCGCGCTACGGCAATATCACTGTACCCGTGCCGGTCAACCAGATTGTTTTCCCCGGCGGCGACACCAGCCTGGTCAGCAACGTTGAATACCGTATTCCCATTGTGGGACCGGTGGTCCTGGCGCCTTTCGCGGACATTGGTTTTGACGGCATCGCTCGGGCTTCCCAGTTGAAACTGGCGCCGCAGGAACTTGCTCTGCTTAACGGCAGCACGTTTGGCTGCCCTACTCTTAATGCTGCTTTCTTGTGCACCGGCGGCCAGACTTTCAAGTTCTCCCAGGAACTGAAGGTGTTGGGGGGGACCAATTTTATCCCCCGCCTGTCCACCGGCCTCGAATTACAGGTAATGATGCCTATCATCAATGCCCCCTTCCGCATCTACTGGGCCTACAATGCCTTGCGCCTGGATGAATTTGCCAGCACGCCCAATCCCATCAGTCGCAGCATGTTCCCCAAAGGCGGGGCGGGTGACTTCACCTACCAGCAGGCCGTTTCCGGCGTCAACTTTCTCGGCTTCTCTCCCGGCTACCTGCTGCGCGAGCCGCGCAAGACCTTCCGCTTTACCGTCGCCACCACGTTCTAGGCAGGCGGCCTGTAGCGTTTGACGCTGGGCGGGCCTAACCCTATAATGAGACCCATCGAGCACCGGGAAAAAACCTATTTTGGTTGCCGAGTTCAAAACATTGGACATTTCGGCGTGAGCAGACGGGATGACATCCCTCTCCATTGACAATCTGCCTCTTCGACTCTTTCCCGGAAATGATTTCCAAGGAGTTCAAATCTTCCCATGAACAGCAAGTTCGCACCTTTCACATTAGCGGTGGTTGTCCTGTCGGTGATGGCGCTTGGGCAGAGCAGCAGCGCCGCCCCCAAGCCGGCGGCCGACACGCCCTCGGCACCCGCGACCGCTTCGTCGTTCGCCAAGATTGGCATCATCAATATGCAGCAGGCAATCCTCGCCAGCAACGAAGGCCAGCGCGATTTCCAGGCCCTGTCCAAGAAGTTTGAACCCAAGCAGGCCGAACTTAAAGGCATGAACGACGAGGTTGATAACCTCAAGAAGCAGCTCAACACCCAGGGTGACAAGCTCAACGACGTGGCCCGCGCCAACTTGGTGAAAAGCATCGAGAGCAAGCAGAAAGAACTGCAGCGCAACCTGGAAGACGCCCAGTCCGATTTTCAGGGCCAGCAGAATGACATCCTGCAGCAGGTTGGCCAGAAGATGATGCAAACGCTCGACAAATATGCCAAGGCCAACGGCTACTCGCTGATCCTTGACGTCTCCAACCAGAACAGCCCGGTGCTCTGGGCGGGAGCCTCCACCGACCTCACCAAGGTGATCGTGGACGCGTACAACACGACTTCAGGCGTTCCCGCTCCACCTACGCCGGCGGCCAAGGGTGGCCTGCCTGCTGCTCCCCGTCTGACCACCAACAAGGTGCCCGCCAAACCGCAGCGCTAAGACTTGGCATCCGCTCTACGTTCAGGCCGCGCCCGGCGCGGCCTTTTTCTTTGTGGGCTGCACTTGCGCCCGCACCCTGGCGGGCCTACATTAGTTTCGAACAGTTTCGAACAAGCCATTTTGGTGGACAAAAAGAAATGAAACGAAACTACTGGTGCGTGCTCTTCTTCGCCTTGCTTGCCCTTCCTGCTGCTGCCCAATCGCCCAACATTACCGAACTGGCCACCGGTTGGCGCATGGCCTCTGCTCAAAACGTTTCCGGCGACGATGCCCAGGTCTCGCAGCCTGCGTTCGACGCCTCGCGCTGGTACGCCGTCCAGCACATGCCCGCGACCGTGCTGCAAGTGCTCGAGAATGACGGCGTCTACAAGGACCTCTACTACGGCATGAACCTTACCAAGCCAGGGGACTTGTGGAAGCAGGACTGGTGGTATCGGACTACTTTCACCGCGCCCGCCGGCCGCCAGGTGTACACCCTGATCTTCAAGGGCATCAATTACCGCGCCGAAATTTGGCTCAATGGCCTGAAGATCGCCAACAATTCCCAGGCCGTAGGGATGTATAACCGCTTCGAGTTCGACGTCAGCCACGTGATTCACCCCGGCGGTGAAAATGTGCTGGCCGTCAAAATCACCCCGGAAAGAGGCCTGCTGAACGAAGAAGGCAAGGTCGTGGGCGACCACCCCGTGGAACTGGCTGACAGCTGGCTGGACTGGATCAACTGGAAGTACATTGGCTATCACGATCCCGCACACCACATCAATATTCCCTTTGCTCCCGACCGTAACGCTGGTGTATGGAAGCGCGTTTTTCTGAGCGCCACCGGCGCGGTCACCATACGCCATCCCTACGTGAAAACTGTTCTGCCGCTTCCCGCCACCGCGCCCGCCGCCCTCACCGTGTACTGCGACTTGACCAACCACAGCCATAAACGAGTATCCGGCGTGCTGCATGGCGAAATCACCCGCCCTGGCAAGCAAACCATCACCTTCGAAAAGCCGGTGGAACTGATTCCTACGGAAACCACGGAGGTCTCTTTCACTCCCCAGGAGGTGGCGCAACTCTCGGTGGCCGATCCCGACCTGTGGTGGCCCTACCGTTGGGGCAAGCCTAATCTGTATCAGCTGAAGCTGAATTTCACGGTAAACGGCAATATTTCCGACGAGCAGGGCATTGACTTCGGCATCCGACAGATCACGCAGAAACGCGACAACGACAACAGCTTTCCTAATATCGGCACGGGCGGCGGCAATTTCTACATGCAGATTAACGGCCGCGATTAC
The DNA here is from genome assembly GCA_035252015.1 of Terriglobales bacterium. GTDB lineage: Bacteria > Acidobacteriota > Terriglobia > Terriglobales > Acidobacteriaceae > JAICWP01. The sequence continues at coordinate 25,748 of DATFDP010000124.1, read as the reverse complement.
CTGATCCGCGGCGGCGCCTACGCGCCTGACCTGCTGTTCAAGAACGACCCCGCGCGCGATGCCGCCATGATGCTCTACATCAAGGACCTGGGCCTGAACCTGGTGCGCTGGGAGCTGAAAATTGCCGACGATAGCATGATCGAGCGCGCTGACCGCGAAGGTGTTCCCGTCATGCTGGGCTGGATGTGCTGCATGCAGTGGGAGCACTGGAACACCTGGAGCGCCGAAGACCAATGGGTAGCGCGGGCCAGCCTTCGTGCCCGCCTTTATGAGCTGCGCTCCCATGCTTCGGTTGTGATGTGGGCCAACGGCAGCGACGGGCTGCCGCCCGACCCGGTGCTCAACGACTATCACCAGATCGAGAAGGAACTGCACTGGCAGGATGCCATCGTGGACACGGTGGCTGACCGCAACCGCTTCTGGAGCGGCATTCACATGGAAGGACCCTATGTATGGCGGCCGCCGTATTACTGGTTCAGCGATAAATACGGCCCCGCCCGCGGCTCCTCCGCCGAAGAAGGAGACAACGAAGTCATTCCCCCGCTCGACAGTCTCAAGAAGTTTATTCCTCCAGACAAGCTGTGGCCGCCCAACGAGTACTGGTTCTACCATGCCGGCGGCAATGAGGACGGCAATAGCACGCTAGCCAACATTCGTCGTGCGCTGGAGCACCGCTACGGGCCTTCAAACAATTTGGAGGATTTGGTCAAGAAAGCGCAGGCAGCCTATTACGAGGATGTGCGCGCGCAATACGAGACCTACGCCACCCACTGGTCGAATCGCAAGATGCTGATGCACTGGATGATGGCCAACCCCTGGCCGTCTTTCTTCGGCCACCTGTTCGATTATTACTTCAAACAAGGTGGCGGGTACTTCGGCGCCAAGAAGGGACTGCAACCGATCAGCATTGTCTGGGATTATTATGCCCCCGCAGACCGCTCCACCGCCCACGTCTATGCAGTGAACCAAACCGGGCAGCCGCTTGAGCACGTGAAGGCAACCGTCGCCTTCTACAACGTGGATGGGACCCGCAAAGTGGTGAAGGAAGCTGCCGACATAAACGTGCCAGCTTACTCTTCTGTTCCGGCCCTCGAAATTCCCCGCCTTCCTGGGCTCAGTTCAACTTATTTCGTGCGGTGTGATCTTAGTACTGCCGATGGCAGGCCGCTGGCCGAGAACGTTTACTGGCAGTCCACCACCGACGACGACCTGGGCCCAACCAGCAATGACGACCAGTTCCTGACCAAGCTGGTTAAGTGGGCCGACCTGACGGCGCTCAACACAATGCCATCCACGACGGTTGCGGTAAACGTGACAGGCAGCGGCGCCGATCAGCGCACAGCTAAAATCACCCTCACCAACAACTCTCGTCACATCGCGTTCTTCATTCGAGCAGAGGTGACCAAGGGCCCTGAGGGCGACGAAATCCTGCCCATCACCTATGACGACAATTACATCACCCTCTTCCCGCATCAGTCGCGCACTATTGAAGCCCATTTTGCAGCTTCACAGCTGGGCGGCGCGGCGGCAGCGGTGCGTGTCGCAGGCTACAACGTTCCAGTCAAGTCAGTGGCCGTCCCCTGACCGAACGTCTTGCTTGAGAATATCGTTTCAGCGGCCTCATGGCGCTGCTCCCACCAGGGCGGAAACGGCAAGCAGATACCACGCCGCGTGCGGCAGCCATTGCTCCGTCCAGCGCCAATCGTTGTCCGCGCCTGTCTGCCGCCAGGTCAGTTCGTAATCAATACCGTCTTCATCCTTGAAGCCGCTGGTGATGCCATTGGAAATTCCGCCGGGCGCGTTGGTGAACTCCCAGGAATCGAAAAACATGTACTGCGGGTTATTGTGTCCCGTGCCGTAGAGCATGCAGGAATCAAACGGGTTCAGCCCCAGGATCCAGTTAAGCTGGTCGGTCGCAAAACCCCGCAGCTGCCGGCGGAACGCCGTATTCTCCGGGAACTGCACCGAAGCCAGGGTCGCGGCCGCGGAAAGCGAAGCCAGTCGCGCGTTCTCCCCCTGCCACCAGGGAGCGGCATCGGAATTGTGGGGAAAGAAGAAGCTGGTGCGGCGCGCCCCGGTCCTGTCCTGCACCAGTTGCCGGGCGTAGTCAAAAGGGTTGTTCACTTCCTGGTTCAAGGCAAGCTGGGATTCGAGGGATTTCCTCACTGCCTGCAACACTTCGCGGCGTGTACCCTCATCGGCAATCTCCACATAGTAGAGCAGGCTTACCGCGGGAAATCCGGCGTCAGAGGCATGAAAGAATGGCCGCGTGCCATCGTCGGCACGCCAGTAGTTCCGGTAGGCGCCACTGCTGATCAGCCGCGAAATCAGGCTGTGGGCGCGGCGGTCGGCGGCTTCCTTGTAGCGCGGGTTGTGTGTGGCGCGGAACAACTCCGTAGCTGCTGCCAGGGCGCAGTAGTCATCTACGATGTTCTCTTTGCCGTCGTTGGTCAGGCGGAGATTGTTCTTCTCCAGGTAGTCGAAGGCGTCCTTCGCCGCCTTGAGGTAATCGGCGCTGTGGAACTCGCCGGAGACCGGGTAGGTGCTCGCCATGGCGAGCGCCGCAATCGCCACCCCGCCGCCGGAACGATAGCTCACCTCGTATTCCAAGTCGTTCTTGGCGTTCTCCACGATGCCCGAACGCTTCTCCGGGGAAGTAAAAATCCCGAAAGCCTTCATCTCGCCCGCCACTTTGCGCCCTTCCGGCCTCTGATGGACTTCCTCTGACGAGACCGAGCGATAGAACGACCCTCCGGGCACCTTCACCCGCACCAGGTAATCGGCGCCGAACATAGCTTCATCGAGCAGGCGGTCCTCATAACGGACGGCATAGGGCTGCCCGCGCCGGTGCAGCTGGTCATAGCTCTTCAGCAGGCTATAGACCACCAGCGGAATCTGCTGCGGGTTGAAGTAGGTGGAAAAGGAAAGGTGGGAGAGATGCTTGCCGTAGTCGCCGGTGGCGTCCCACCAGCCGCCGTGCGCGTCCAGGGTGCCCGGCTTCCCTCCTTCAAAACGTAAATGCCGGTCCGCCTGGTCCATGGCGCCGGTGCTGCGCTCTTCCTTAAAGTAGTAAATAACATCGGAGAGCGTGTTGCGCTCCAGCAGGTCGCGTTGAACAGCAAAAGGAAAAGAACGGATCGCACCCCGACTGCTCTCGCACTCCAGGTAATACTTTCCCTCGGTGCTCACCTGATCAAAATCGAAGGTCCAGAAGTTCCAATCGCGCCATTTTTTGACTGGGCCGGCGTTGTGAGCGGCGGCGCTGAATACCTGGCGATCGGCGCCATCCTCTTTCACCGCGCAACTGGAAACGGTATCGCTGGCCTGACCAAGAACGACCGCGTGTTTTGGGCCGGCAACCTCGTAGCCCACATGATTGGTAAGAATTTTTAGCCCGTTTGCCTGGACAGTTGTGGAAAACGCAATCGCAAACAACAGATTAAGCAGAGATGATTGCCGCATCACTGATCTCCTTCGCCCCACTGGGGCTCCGGTTTGCGCGGTTCTGAACCCCACGTCTACGCCTGGGGTTACGTTCGTTCTTAGGCCGCTCCACGGCTGGCAGGCCTAGCGGATCTTGCCCCGCAGCACCGTTATTGATGCTTTGGGCAGCATGAAAGAAGTGTTTGCGTCGGAATTGATAGTGCTGGGTAGCGGCGGGCCATCGGGATCGGGATGGCTGTTTGGTCCGTCAGAATGCCATACGTACTGCTCGCTGCCGAAGGTCACCATCCTGACCGGCCCCGCAAAATGGGCGGCAGATCCTTCCGGATTCTGGAAGACAGGTGCGACCCGATGAGCATTCGACTGATCGCGATTCACCAGCAGCAGCGACCATTCTCCATCCGGCCGCTGCACCGCATACGACGTGACCAGCACATGACCAGCATCATCCTTCAGTTCACAACCGGCAGCAAAGAGCCGGTGTGCTCCTGCGCCGTGTTTCACCCATTCCAGGTTAATCAAGCGGCTGGCAAAGTACTGCGAGGTGTGGGCGCGAATATGTAGATTCTCGTCGGCCACAAAATTTCCATACGTGGTCCAACCGTGGCATCCGGAGCGCAGCGGCTCGGGCTGAATGGGCGAATGGTAGTACACCGCACCCCCAGCGGTCAGAAAGGCGCCTACGCTGTCCACCAGCCAGAGCGCGGCAAACGTCTCCGTAAATGGCTGAGTCAGTTCCCAGGACACATTACTCTCCGTGTTCATTAGAGGTACGTTCTGCGGCAGGCCGTCATCCCGCCACACCTCCAGGATGTGGCTCATAAGTTGCGGCTCGCGATAGAGGTCGGACCAGGTAATCGCGCACGGCGTAAAAGGATAGTGCTCGAATGACATGAAGGCCAGGTCCTCTAAGCGCCCATGCACTTTCAGATAATCCACAAAACGCCCTAACCATGAAGTTCGGCCCTGCCCATCGGACCAGACCTTAATGTCCTCGTTCACGCCCTGAAACACTGGCCCACCCAGCTTCAGCGCGGGATCAACACGGTGCAGCGCCGTCGCCCACTGTAAGTAGAGCGCGCCATAATCCTCGGGCAACATGTACTGCCCGTCGGGTTCCTCGCCCATCTCGATGTAGGAAACCGGATAACCCCGCTTCTTCAGGTAGGCAATTTGTGCCGCGGAATCCTCAGGCGTGCCATAAAGCATCGCCACGGGGATCATTGCCGGCAGATGATTGGTAATGCCGCTGGTAAAGAAGAGGTCAAAGCCCGTCTGGTCACCCGCGTGCATATCCAGGTCCGATGCCGAATGCCACGGATCGATGGACGAGCAGTAAGTTACGGTCTGGCCCTGGTCCGGCTGGTGCTGCACCAGGTCCACAAATTCGCCTTCATCGTTGAAGTTGCCGGCGTAGAGCTCGGTAATGGCGTAACCCACACAGTCGCGCGAATCATTAGAGCCGTGCCCACTGCAGGTGCCGGACGACTCGGTCATCCAGATGCGCAGAAACCTGCTTGGGACAGGTGTGGTTGCCAGCTTCAAGGTGGCCGTTCCGCCATTTCCGTCTTCGATCTTGCCCTGGGGAAAGGCCACCCATTCGCCCTGTGTAGGCTTGTCCATGGCGTGCTCGCCGGTCCAGTACTGCACTTCGTAGCGGCGCGCGTAAGGCTCAGCCCAATCAACTCCCAGGGCGCTGATGTGCTCGACGGCTCCCAGATCAATCACCACCCATTGCGGGTGCAGCGCGTCGTCTTCTCCGGTGAACTTGCGCGTCAGGTAGGGATTACTCTTCCAGAATGATTTGGGATTGCCATCCGTAAGCCGCGAGTGCCCGTGCTCGGTGCCGCCATTGCGCGTGTTGCCGCGGCGCGGCAAAGGATAGCCATAAGAATGTCGCAGAAACTCCGTGGGCTCGGAGCTTCCTCTGAAATAGCCGCTCTGCCCGGCTGGATCGCTCCAGGTTCCATTGTGGTTCCAGTGCCAGGCGGCAATCTGCAGCTCCGTATTTTGCCGGTAGGTGATCGGCCCCCATCCGGCAGACAGGCACTCCTTAATGATGGGCTCGGTGTACACCTTGTCCGCGATACCGAAAGGCAGGATATCCATCGAACTTCCCAGCGCCTGATCGGGATCAAACGAATGTACCGCCTGCCTGGTATCCACGCGAATTTCCCAGGTGCGGCTGCTCTCGCTTGTGGCCAACTCAGCGGGCGATGTGGCGGCAAGCAGCGGACGTCGCGCCAGAGCCAACGCCGCCGCCCCAGTTGCTCTGAGAAATTCCCGCCGCGAAATATGCATGCCTTCCTCGTTCCTCGCTTGGCCCGTGCTCCTGCGCAAGCCCATCACCGATAGCCGACCGCCCGGTGGAAATTGAAAACTCAATTATTCACCGCACAATAAAAAAGCGGCAGGGCCGACCCCCTGCCGCTCCACTTAAGAACACCCGTGTTACTTTTTGTTGACTGCTTTTCTGAGTTCGGCTCCCGGGGTGAATTTGGCCACTTTGCGGGCGGCAATTTTGATTACCGCGCCGGTTTGCGGGTTGCGCCCATTGCGGGCTTTTCTCTGCGAGACGGAGAACGTGCCGAAACCTACCAGGGCTACGCGGTCTCCCTTCCGCAGAGCGCCGGTTACGCTGTCCACCATTGTGTCAATGGCGGAGGCGGCCTGGGTCTTGTTAATGCGCGAACCAGCGGCAATTCTGTCAATCAAATCGGCTTTGTTCATCTTCGCTCCTGAGCAGGCCTGCCGTTCACGTACTGATGCCTGCGCGAAAACGGCTTGAAACCTGTGCGAGCTATTAGGCTCCGAGGGAGGGAGAATGTCAACTGTGAAAATCCGCGCCGGACGCGCCTTTTGCAACAGGCTCCCCTGGGAACCCGCATCCGGCCTGCCTTCACCTAAGATGTCCAGCCCAGGCGGTACCGGCGCCTTTACCTTCTCCCCTTGTCGCCCACTTTCGACTGCTCCGGCACCTCTTTGACCAGATCGTTTACTACCCGGTCAATTTCTGGTTGCGGCACCGCGTCGGCAGCGGAGGTGCGGCGGTCCTGGTCGCGTTTTTCCCTGATCAGCAGTACCACGACATGCGCGATGGCCGCATTGTCTGTTCCCATGCCTTCCGGGGTCTTAGCTTTAATGCCCACTGCCGAAGGCGCAACCTTCAGCAGTTCCGCCACTCGTGCTTGTATTTTCGCCGCGTGCGGGCCGATTTTTGGCTCGGCCAGAATCAAGGTGGAATCCACGTTGGCCACGGCATAGCCGGCGCGCCTCACCCGCTTCATCGCTTCCTCAATAAAGGTCACTGAGTCTGCGCCCTTCCACCTGGGATCGGAGGGTGGAAAATAGGTGCCGATATCGCCGGCGGCTATGGCTCCGAGCAGCGCGTCGGTGAGCGCATGCAACAATACGTCGCCATCGGAATGGCCGGCCAGCCCCTTCTGATGGGGCAGGTGCACGCCGCCGATCTTTAGAGGGATGCCCGCTTGCAATTCATGCGAGTCCCAACCGTACCCGATTCTCACAGGCCAACCCCGGCCACGGATTTACACCAACAAGCACTTAGCATTTAGCACTTAGCCGGTGGAGTTCCTCTGCGCTGCACCGCCAAATGCTAGGTGCCAATTGCTAAGTGCTGGGATTACCCCGCGGCGCGGCGGGCGGGGCGCGACATGTAGAACTCGGCCAACTCCAGGTCGGCGGGCGTGGTGATCTTCAGATTGCGCGCCGAGCCCATCACCACCGCCACCGCATGTCCGGAGCGTTCCACCAGCGAGGCTTCGTCGGTGCCCACGAATCCGTCGCCGGCCGCTTCATCAAAGGCCTTTTTGAGTAAGCTGAAGCGGAACCCCTGCGGCGTTTGCGCCAGCACCACCCGCTCCCGCGGTACAGTGGCGGTGATGATGGCGTTCTCGGCGCTGCGCTCCACTTGCTTCACCGTGTCTACCGCCGGAACACCGGCAATCGCTGCGCCGTGTTTTTCGGCGCCCTGCACCACGTTATCAATGATCTCTTCGTCCACCAGCGGGCGCACCGCATCGTGCACCAGAATGATGTCGTCAGGCGCGGCCTTCACCGCGTCCAGCGCATTGGCCACCGATTGCTGACGGTGCTCACCGCCTTCCACCAGGTGTACCTTTTTGCCCAGTACTTCCTTTTCCAGCCGAGGGCGGAATGAGTCCGCTTCCGCCTTGCGCAGCGCTACGTAAATTTCGGTCACCCGCGGACTGGCGGCAAATTTGCGCAGTGTGTGTACCAGGATGGGAACACCGTGCAACTCGGCAAACTGCTTGGACGGACCTTTGCCCACAGCGGAACGCGGCGCAGTCTCCGCCGCTGCCATGCGCGTGCCCAGTCCCGCCGCCGGAATAATGGCTATGACCTTCACAAGGGGCAATCAGTATACGAGCCGCGTGGACTTTACATCAAATCCACCACCACTACCGTTGAGCCCAGAGCCTAGCTGCCAACCATCGCCTGCCGCACCGCGTGAATGAAGTCCGTGTACACCGGCTCCAAGCCGGAGGCACGCATATCCGCTGCAATTTGCCCGCGATGATAGGCGGAGTGCATCACCACGTGCATCAGGATGTCTCCCACTTGGTTGCAGAAATGCTCGCCCTTGGAATTGGTGTACGCCGCCGACTGCGCCAGGCGCGCCGGGGTGAGTTGGCCAAGATAACTTGCCCACGCAGTCTTCAGCTCTGCCACTTCTTGCAGAATCTGCTCCACCGTAAGTTGCGGCCACACTGCCACCTTTTTGCTTTCGGGCAGAATGCGGCTGCGCCAGGTCCACTCCGTTCCCACCACGTGCGCCATCAGCCGCACCGACCGCGCCGCCGGCTGTGGAGCTGCCCGCAACGCGCGCGCCACCTCCTGGTTGGCCCAGTGATCGTAAACATACAATTTGCCCAAATAATCCAGAAATTCCATATGTGCGGTCCTCCTGAAACCTGTACTCCGTCACCTGACCGTCCAAATCCTGTTTTCAGAAAAACTCAAGCAGCCGCCTCCGGCTCAGACTTTGAAACCTGCGACACCTTGAAACTGCCTTTTTAGATTCGCCGCCAGCAATGTTGATTCGGAACCTGCATGACGCTCTACCCTGCGCCAACCCCCTCGCAGTACTGTGCGTCTCATATGGGGGGGGGAAAGAGGACAATATGGCAAGCAGACACAGTTCTTCCGGCCGGCGGAGTACACGGTCACACCGTTCCACTTCCCGTTCCCGGTCTCGTGGTCGCAAGTATGGCCGCAAAGCACAGAGTGAAGTGCGCACTGAAATGCATCACATGCGTTCGGGCAAGCATCCGGTCAAAAACCGAAAGCAGGCTATCGCTATCGGTTTGAGCAAGGCGCGCCGCAAAGGCGCGAAAGTTCCATCCCGATCCAAGCGGTCGAGATCACGGTAGGAGGCAATACCGTATGGCAACCAGAAGGTCCAGCAGCAGTCGTTCTAGACGTTCACGTAGCACAGGGAGCAGGCGCCGTTCCAGCAGCACCCGCTCACGGCGCAGCAGCGGCCGCACTAGCGCCCGCTCCCGCAAACGCGCTACCGGGAGCACTCGTCGTTCCAGCAGACGTCGTCGCACGAACGGCGGAATGGAAGAGCAGGAAGCCGCTTAAACCGGCTGAGCATGGGCGCCGGTTTGCGGCGCAAAGCCTGGCTGCGGGAAAGCCGCAAAACCAGTTCAGCCGCGCTCGAAGGCGTGTTTCTTTTCCAATTCGGACTGCGCCAGGCGCATCTCCGCATCAATTCGCTGCGACTGCGCCAAGAGTGCGTCTGTGGGACCAGCGTTTTCCTCGCCCTGAAAGCGGATGAGGCCCTCCCCGGCCAGTCTCCGAGCAGACTCCAGCATGCGCTCGGTAGTGGCCCCCAGATACAAGAGATCCACCGGATCACCTAGCCAGCTCGTCCCGATTCCGGCCAGTTTGTGCTCCCAGTAGATTTTGCGGCGGACAAAATCAGCCAACTCCGCGTCGCTGGCGTGCTGAAAAATCCACTGCTTGCGGCGCCGGTCGTAGTAGCGGCTGGAGAAGGGAACCGGCAGCAGCTTGGGCGACTTCAGAAACTCCAATTGGCGGTTATCCACCTCTTTCCGCAGCGCGTTGATGACCGGCCCCTCCGTATCCCTGGGTTCGAGCGAGGGGAGCGCCTCGCGTACCGTCTGCGTCAGGTTGACCGCAACCGGCACGTGCAGTCCAGCGGTGGTTTCCAGTCGAATGTCGCCATGCAGCACAAAAAAATCGGCGCCCCCGCCCGATGGCCGAAAAGGCCAATTCAGAGTGATGTTGAGCGGCAAACCTGCCAGGGTGATGTACAGCTTTCCTTTCTGTCCGCTGCCGGTTTGGGTTTGCGATGTTGTCATTTCAGGTACGCGTCTCTCCGGACCGCTATTCTAATGAACTGCGAGAATGTCGGGAAGGGTTGGCTCGTTCGCCCGGTTTGCTCCACAAATGCAGCTTGCACGGAATCCTCAGGGCTTCTGAGGGCCAAACCTTGCCTTTATTCGGCAAGCTTCGCTCCACTTTGTAAATCCCAGGCTCTCACCATAAGTCAGGTGAGCATCTTGGCCAGCTTCCACTAAGCCCGCGATTTGAGGAGAAGAAGAGACGTGGCGCGCAACTTGTTACTTTGCTGGTTCCGAGCCGCTTCCGGGACGCGGCCAAAATCGTTCCGGCCGCACCATGCGGGTCAACTTTACCCCTGTCGCTCCACTTTGACGCTGGCCAAATGTTATGCCCAGTCCGAAGGCACGCAATTTCGGCCTGACGGCAGGCTTTTTACTCCACCATGCCAGTTCTGATTCGTCCACATCGGGCTTCTGCTGCCTGCCGGGCGAACCAAAAGAGCCTTTCGGCCTAAGCTCATGGTTTAATCAGCCGCAGAGGATATGGATCCGAACCGCACTGCCGAATTGCTGCAGCCGTTTCTCAACGCGCAAGCGCTGCCCGCCGCGATAGTGTTATCCGCTGAGCAGCTCGAATTTATATCTATATATGTAGATTTATTGCTGCGCTGGAACTTACGTTTCAATCTGACTGCGGTGCGCGATGCCGAAACCATCGTGACCCGCCATTTTGGGGAGTCCCTGTTTCTGGCCGCGTATCTTTTTCCCGGTTCGCTTGCTGGCACGAACACTGGGGCGGTCGGCCGGCAGCACGCACTGGATCTCGGGTCCGGTGCCGGCTTCCCGGGACTGCCGCTGAAGATTTATGTCCCGGAACTGCGCCTCACCTTGGTCGAGTCGAACCATCGGAAGGCCGTCTTCCTCGCCGAGGTGATCCGGGCTCTGCAACTGACAGATGCCTTTGTCTTCAGCGGCCGCCTTGAGCTCGGACAGAAGAAGAAGGCTCAGCCTGTCTTACCTCTGGGGATTGAACCTGCTCATCTGGTGACAGCGCGCGCAGTCGAGCGTTTTGACTCGGCACTGCAGACTGCGGCTGCCCTGGTTCGCTATAGCGCCACGCAACTGGGGTCGGGGAGGTTGGCGCTGCTGATCGGGCGCACCCAGGCGGAGCAGATTCCGGGGAGCGTTCGCGACTTTTCCTGGGCAGCGCCCATCCTGGTGCCACAATCTCGTGAGCGCATTTTGCTGGTTGGTCGGTATCCCGCTGGATAAGTGCCAGGAGAGTGAAAAGTGGTCCATCTGCCCGATATTTTCGCCCTTTGTGTATGGCTCCAGACGGCCATTTTCGGCCTAAGTGGCATAAACATGTCTCCGGCGGGTAGATCTCCTATTGGCCTTCTTCGCTCACTGCGGTACCACAAGTAGTTACAAGTGGAGCGACGAACCTTGTTTGTGACGCTGATTTTGACTCATCACGCTCACGTGTGATCGTTTTCAGGACGAAAGTGGTCGAAATCGCGATATGAACCAAATCAGTTAACATAGTCGGCCGGAGTATCTGATCGCACGTTCCACGTGGAACAACAGACTGCCGGGGCGCTGTGGCTTAGGGTCCCGCTTTCCTACTGCGGTGAGCAAAAGCAGATCGCACATCCTCTTAAAGGCAGCTGAGGCTTGGGGTGTTCCACGTGGAACACAGCAAACCTGATCAAGAATTTCTAAGCACCACCCAACGGCACATCACATGTTCCACGTGGAACATCGCGAATCAGTCACCAAGCCCGAAAGGCCTTTAATGCGGAAGTCCACGTCCACCCTTGAAATCTGCAGCTTGTTCCCCGTGGAACATCCGTTCGCAATGCGGAACCATATTTCTCACCTCCTTTTGCACAAAATTCTTCTCCTCAATGCAATTCCTCATTGCAATTGAAAATTGCCCCGCGCTAATCTCGCTTCAGCTCCGGCTTCTCCAAAAATCTTATGGGACGCGTAATCGCGGTTGCCAACCAGAAGGGTGGCGTGGGCAAGACCACTACGTCCATCAACCTGGCCTCTTCTCTGGCCGCAGCGGAAGTGAACACGCTGTTGGTGGATTGCGATCCGCAGTCCAACACTTCCAGCGGCCTGGGCTTCGCCCGTGATCCCGAGCGGCTCAGCACCTATCATGTGCTCATGGGCGCCTGCAACGCTGAGGAAGCGCTGCAGAAGCCCGAACTGGAGCAGCTCTGGGTAATCCCCTCGCACAAGAACCTGATCGGCGCCAATCTTGAGTTGGTGGACGCCGAGCGCCGGGAATTCCGCATGCGCGATGCCATCGCCCCTCTGCGCGAGCGCTTTCAGTTCATCGTGCTTGACTGCCCGCCCGCTCTCGATCTGCTCACGCTAAACGCCCTGGTCGCGGCGGACTCCGTGCTCATACCCATGCAGGCGGAATATTTCGCCCTGGAAGGAATCAGCGAACTCCTGGACACGATAGATCGCATTCGGCACAGCTTCAACCCGTTGCTGGAAGTAGAAGGCGTCGTGCTCACCATGTTTGACGAGCGCACTAACTTGGCCCAGCAGGTCGCCAAAGAACTGCGCAAATACTTCGGCAAGAAGCTGTGCCGTACCTCGATTCCGCGCAATGTCCGCTTGGCGGAAGCTCCCAGCCACGGCAAGCCGGCCCTGGTTTACGACGTGCGATCCCGCGGCGCCGAAAGCTACATCCGTCTAGCTAAGGAGATTCTCGGCGCGGAAGCCCGGCGGCGGCGTGAGGCTGAGGCCGCAGCAGCGCAGACGGCAGCAGCCGAAATTCAGCCGCAGGTATCGGCTGAGCCCACGCCAGCCCCGGCGGTTCCTGAAGCAATCACCCCAGCCGACGTGCCGACAATGGCTCTAGCGACCGACGCGCCGCCGGGAAGCGAAACTGCCGTGCAACCCGTTTCACAATCAGAACAGACTGTCGAACAGTCGGCTGAATCGGCGCCTGGACCCGCGGAAGCTGGCGCCCCAGCCATGTCCTCGCCGGCGGAGAACGCGTCTTCTCCTCCGGACATGGCTACAGCTCAGCCCGAAGCCGCAACTGAAGCCGCGCCCGATCAGCCGCCATCCCCTCCCGAGGCTTACCCCAGCTTGCCTCCGCCAGCCATTGCTGAAGCCGTGCTCCAAGCCGCGCAACCGCCAGAAGCACAACCCGTCGCCGAGCACGGCGATTAGCTCGCACCAGCCTTACTATTAACTATCGAGTTAACAGGAGACCTCTAGATGACGATTACGAGCACTACACCTGCTGCTGCGGCGGCTGACAAGCGCAAAGCCCTGGGCCGCGGCCTGGAATCCCTGCTCCCCGGCGGACCGCGCCCTGCCGCAATTTCACCTGCGCCACCGGCGCCGCTTCCCCCCTCCCCGACGCATACCGTCCCCGTGGCAGCGCCGCCACCCAAGCCCGCCGTAGCTCACGACCAAATGCGCGAACTGCCCCTGGGCCTGATTGACCGTAATCCCTACCAGACCCGCCTGCACCTGGACGAGCCCGCGATGGAGGAGCTTGTGGCCTCCATTCGCACCACGGGCGTGGTGCAACCTATCGTGGTACGACCTATTGGCGGCGGCCGCTTCCAGCTCATTGCCGGCCAGCGCCGCTGGGAAGCTTCCCGTCGCGCCGGCAAGACCGCCATTCCCGCCGTGGTGCGCGAGGTCTCCGACCAGCAGGCGATGGAACTCACCATCATCGAGAACCTGCAGCGCCAGGACCTGAACCCTATGGAGCAGGCGCGCGCCTTCGACCGCCTGGGCCGCGAATTCGGCCTTACCCAGGAACAGATGGCGCAGCGCACCGGCATCGACCGCGCCACGGTCTCCAACTACATCCGCCTGCTCAAGTTGCCGGCGCCGGTGCAAACCCTAGTGGAGCAGGGCAAGCTCAGCTTCGGCCACGCCAAGGTGCTGCTCTCCCTCGATTCGCTGGAGATGATCAACAAGCTCGCCGAGCGGGTCGTGGAGCAGGGCCTCTCCGTGCGCGCCCTCGAGCAACTAGTCTTCGGGCTGGAACATCCCGCCGAGACAAAAGAAGAGAAGGAGCCCTTCGTAGACCCCAACGTGCGCGAGGCTCAAATGGAATTGGAGCGCTGCCTGGGCGTGCGCGTGCAGATCAAGGACCGCAACGGCAAAGGCCGCATCGTGATCGAATACAAGTCGCTGGAAGACTTTGACCGCGTGGTCGAAGTGCTCTCGGCAAAGTAGTTGTCAGTAGTCAGCACCTTGGAGCGCTGAGTGCCCACACAGAAGAATAGAAGGCGGGCTTTACTGCGCCTTGTTCTTTGTCTCTAATCTGAAAAGCTCCCCGCTCACCTACTGCGGCTGGTTGCTCGGTGGCGGCGGCGTTCCTCCCGGCCCAGGGTGATGCATGTGGCGGTGCATTCCCTGACCCGCCATGCCGCCGTGTTCCGCCATCATCTGCTGCATTCCCTGCATGTGGTCCACCATCATCTGCCACATCTGGGCGTCGAGGTCGGCCTGCTGCCGTACCGCCGCGTCCTTGATCTTGTCGGCGTTGGCTTTCATCTGGTCCACGTTGGCCTGCATCTTGGCAATCTGCGCTTTCATCTCCTGCATGTGCTGCTGCATGGCCATCATGTGCTGATGATGGGGTGGAGTTGGTGTCCCCTGCGTTGTGCCTTGCATCGAAGTTTGCGCCGCCAGGCCGGCGCTGAGGAACAGAACAGCCAGGAAGAAAGAGGCGAGTTTCATGGCATTCTCCTTTCCTTCACATTACGAAGCATACGCCTGCCAATGTGAGTGCCGCCAGCAGTGCCAGGGTGCGCCGCTCCAAAAATCGCGCTGTTATAATGGGAAATTGGCCGCATGAAAAAGTCGCGACTAGTACGTTCTACTACTGTTTTGTGTGTGCGCCGGAATGGGCACGTGGTCATGGCCGGAGACGGTCAGGTTACGCTGGGCGAAGGGGTGGTTAAGCACACTGCCCGCAAGATCCGCCGCCTCTACAACGATAAGATTCTGGCCGGCTTTGCCGGTTCCACTGCCGACGCCTTCTCTCTGTTCAGCCGCTTTGAAGCCAAGCTGGAGCAGTACCACGGCAATATCAGCCGCGCCGCGGTGGAACTGGCTAAGGACTGGCGCACCGACAAGTTCCTGCGGCACCTGGAGGCCCTATTGCTGGTGAGCGATGAACATCAAACCTTTCTGCTTAGCGGCCAGGGCGACGTCATCGAGCCCGACGGCGGCATCGCTGCCATCGGCAGCGGCGGCCCTTATGCTCAGGCCGCGGCCCAGGCGCTCGCTGAGCATACCCAGCTCTCCGCCCACCAGATCGCGGAGGAAGCTATGAAGATTGCTGGAAAAATGTGCATCTATACCAATGACAAGATCACCGTGGAAGAACTGTAGCGCCGGCCTCTGGCCGGCTGCCTGGAGGGCATCTTGCCCTCATGCTGTGGGCGAGACGCCCACAGGACAGCCGCCGGGACGGCGGCTCTACGAAAGCTCGACAGGCAACTGACAACTGTTTTTTATGGCTATCTACTTACCTCCCACCGCCGAAGAAGAACAGCTTGCGCTGGATGAGCTCACCCCCCGAGAAATCGTGGGCGAGCTCGACAAATACGTGGTCGGCCAGGCTGCCGCCAAGCGCGCCGTGGCCATCGCTCTGCGCAACCGCATGCGCCGCCAGAAGCTCGCCCCTGACCTTGCGGAAGAGATCATTCCCAAGAACATCATTATGATTGGCCCCACGGGTGTGGGCAAAACCGAGATCGCCCGCCGCCTGGCCAAGCTCACCAACTCGCCATTTCTGAAAGTGGAAGCCTCCAAGTTCACTGAAGTGGGCTACGTGGGCCGCGACGTTGAATCCATGATCCGCGACTTGGTCGAAATCGCCATTGACATGGTGCGGGAAGAAAAGCTCGAAGATGTCTCCGACAAGGCCGAACTCAACGCCGAAGAGCGCCTCCTGGACTTGCTGCTTCCCGCTCCTACCCCGAGCCGTTCTTCCGGCGGCGGCGATGGCGGCTCCGGCGTGGTAATTGAAGGCTCCACCCTGGCGGAGTCAACCTCCCGCACTCGCGAAAAGCTGCGCCAGCAGCTGCGCGAAGGCCGCCTCGACGACCGCATGGTTGAGCTGGACGTCCGCGAAAAATCCTTTCCCGCCTTCGAAATCGTCTCCAACCAGGGCGTGGAGGAGATGGACATCAACATCAAGGACATGCTGCCCAACATCTTCGGCCAGCGCACCAAGAAGCGGAAGATGAAGGTCGGCGAGGCCTTCGACTACCTCATCCAGGAAGAGGAACAGCGCCTGATTGACATGGACCAGGTTACCCGCATGGCCATTGAGCGGGTCGAGAACTCCGGCATCATCTTCCTCGACGAAATTGACAAGATTGCCGGCCGCGAAAGCGGCCACGGGCCTGACGTCTCCCGCGAGGGCGTGCAGCGCGACATTCTGCCCATCGTGGAAGGCACCACGGTCAACACCCGCTACGGCATGGTGCGCACTGACCACATTCTTTTTGTAGCTGCCGGCGCCTTCCACGTCTCCAAGCCCAGCGACCTTATTCCAGAACTGCAGGGCCGCTTCCCCATCCGCGTGGAGCTGCAGTCCCTCACCATGGAGGATTTCATCAAGATTCTCACCGAGCCCAAATCATCGCTGGTCAAACAATACACAGCGCTACTGGAAACGGAGAGTGTGAAGCTGGAATTCACCCGCGACGCCTTGGACGAAATTGCTCACTTTGCCTTCCGCGTAAACGAGGGCACGGAAAACATCGGCGCCCGCCGCCTGCATACCATCATGGAGCGCGTGCTCGATGAGATCAGCTTCGACGCTCCCGACCGCAAGGGCCAGAACTTCACCGTGGACGCCGACTATGTGCGCAAGAGCCTGGTGGACATCGTGAAGGACCAGGACCTCTCCCGTTACATCTTGTAGCAATTGAGTAATTGTGGAATTTGTAATCGGGTGATTGAGGTGCGCTTTGTGACTCGCACGATGGAGTTCTAGTTTTCCTTTTCGGATGTCATCCTGAGCCCTTCCTTTTTCAATGTCATCCTGAGCGCAGCCGCGTGATTCGCTTGCGAATCACACGGCGGAGTCGAAGGACCCCTGCGTGTACGCGCTCCCCCGCAGCCGCTTCAGGGAATTCTCCCAAACCTCGCTAGCGGCTGTGCACACTGGCACGCTCGCACATCTCGGCTCGGTCAGAGTTGTGTTACTTTCCTGCTCCTCCCAGCACCACCGCTGCCGCCAGCGCCGCTGCCTTCTGATCCTGGCTCCACGGCGGTCCAAGATGCTTGGCCGCGGCCGCCAATTCCGCCGGCAGCGTGGCTGCAGATTTCTTAAACACGGCTTGGGCGCGCTCCGCCAGCTCCTTTTCCCGAATTCCTGTAACGGGGATCCCCAAGGCTTCACAAGCCTCGGAAAATACCTTGCGGAAGAACTCACCTTCAGCCGTGTGAATGAGGGGATGAGAGGCGAGAATCCGCTCCAGTTCCGGCATAGGTCTGCCGGAAGACAATAGGACGGCGGCTCCCCTCACGCGATGCTGACGGGATAGCTTCTCCACTACTTCCTGCAGCGCCACCTCGGCCAGGCGCATGGAAGCGGCTGCGCAGCGGGCAACGTGTTTCTTCGCCTCCGCCAGCGGCTGTTCCCGCGCAAAGTGATAAGGCTGGGAATGGCCCGCTATCTTTCCATCTACAACATTGATACGCCGGCGCTCCAACACCTGCCAGCCCCCGGACTCGCGGGCCAGCGCCACCATGGCGCCCCAGCCCGAATGAACTCGAAACCCAAGGCATACAGGCTGCACGCCGGCTCAGACTCTCCTTTCACAAAAATGCCTTTTTCAAGCGATGTGGGCTCGGCACCTAAGCTCTCAGTCGAAAAGCGATGGCCGCTCCCCTGGGTTCTGCCGCCTCATAGGGCAATCCCAGCGCCTGCGACAAAAATCCCACGAGCGGACTCAATTTCCTGCATGCGGCCATGAAATCTCCCATGAACCTGGGACCGCACACTTGCGCATCGGTGAGTTCCACGCTGGCCAGAAAATCCTTGCGCTTCAGGTCCTCCATCAGCGGATGGTCGCAGGGATAACCGCGCGGTGGCCGACTGAGCGAGTCTCCTTCCAGTTCCAGGCCGCGCACTGCTTTCTTCCACGCTTCCGGCCGCGCCACAATGGCGCTGCGAATGCGGATCAGCGTGGGATTGTCGGGGTGCCAGCAGCCCGCCGCGGCAAAACAGCTTCCCGGCTCCAGGTGCAGGTAAAAACCGGGCAAATGAACTTTCTGCTTAGTGCCGCGGTGCGGAAAACTTATGCCCACGTGTGTCTTATAGGGACGCTTGTCCGCTGAGAAACGAGTATCGCGATAGATGCGAAATAGCGAGCCTCGTGTCGGATGCGGATCCGCCACCACCCACTCGCTGATCTCATGCAGCGGTTCAACCAGCTCACCAATAAAACGCAGGCAGGAATTGCGCACCGCAGCTTCATAACGCGGCTTGTTGGCCTGGAACCACTCGCGGTTGTTGTGCCGCTTCAATTGCTTCAAGAAGGTAAATAACTCAGTAGTGAAATAACACTCGCCCATATGGCTCACCACATTCTCCATTTAGCATGGCCCGCTCACTCCTAACCGCTGGCCCCCGACTCCTGCCCTTCAATCGCCTTCCATCTCCTTGCGCACCCGTTTGGCCAGCTTTTCCACTTCCTTGCTCTTCTTGACCGCATCCACCGAGAGAGCTCCGGCGGGTGTCTTGCTCAGATCCTGTTTTAGCTCGTTAACCAACTGGCTCAGCCGATCCGTGTCTTTCTGCAGCTGCATCTTGTGCTGCTCGGCCGCCCGCTCCATCTGTTCCAGGTTCGCTCTTCTAGACGGCTGGGCCTGCGGCATCTGTTCCGTAGCCGGGGCCGGCGGCGTGGGCCAGTTCGAATAAGTGCGCTGTGCCCAACTGGGCACGGCAATCCCCACCATCAATGCCAGGGCCGTTCCGTAGATTCTTATCAACATCGGATTCCCCCCAAGTATGCGAGGAAGTATACCGCCCTTCTGTGCCATCACTCGCTCCTCAAAGCTCAGCCGGGCTACTTAGGCCACAAAACGCCCGCCGCGCCGGCCTGTCCTAATGATTTCCCCTCATTGCGACAACTAAGTACTCAGGCTATCGTGGGCTTAACGGAAGCCAATTCACGCAGGCGGAAGTATGTGTCGTTGAAGTCCGGGCCAAGTCATCCTTTGTGGCTGCGCACCCTGCGCCAATCGCGGCGCTGCTGGCCACACCTGGCCGGGATTGCGGCCCTCAGCCTGCTTTCCATGCCCCTGACCCTGCTTTACCCGTTGCCCCTGAAGATCGCGGTGGACAGCGTTCTAGGCCAGCAGCCCCTGCCCAATTTTCTGGTCCATTTCATGCCGCCCATGCACCCTGGCCCGGTGGCCATCGGCTTTGCTGTCGCCCTGCTCCTGGTAATCGCTCTGCTCGCCAATCTTCAGGCTTTGGCCAGCTGGTATCTGCAAACCTATACCGGTGAGAAGCTGGTTTGGGACTTCCGCGCCGCACTGCTCAGCCACGTACAGCGGTTGCCCCTGGCCTTCCACGACCGCTACGGCCCCACTGACTCCGTTTACCGCATCCAGCACGATGCGCCGTCAATTCAGTACGTCGCCATCCAGGGTGTGGTGCCCCTGGTTACGGCCGTGTTCACACTGGTGGGCATGGTCTACGTCTGCGCCCGCATTGACTTTCCTCTTGCCCTCGTGGCCCTTGCCATCAGCCCGGTGCTGTTCGTTCTTTCGTTGGCCTGCAGCCGCCTGGTGCGTCGCCGCTCGCAGGAAATCAAAGAACTGGACAGCTCCGCTTTATCTGTCATCCAGGAAGTGCTGGGGTCTATTCGCCTGGTCAAGGCGTTCGGCCAGGAAAACCGCGAGCAGGGCCGTTTCGTGCGCCATTCCAGCAAGCGCATGTCAGGCCAGGTGCAGCTCTCGATGATGCAGGCGGTGTTCAATGTGGTCATCGGCCTAACCATCGCCGGAGGCACCGCAGCGGCGCTCTACATCGGGGTACGCCATGTCCGCTCTGGGTTTTTGAGCGTAGGCTCGCTGCTGATGGTAATGGCTTACATCGCGCAAATGTATGGACCGCTGCAACTGCTGAGCACCAAAGCCACCGACTTGCAAGCCTGGTTCACGAGTCTGGAACGCGCCTTCCTGCTATTCGATCAAACGCCGGAAATTGCCGAAAGCCCGCGGGCATTGCCCCTGGCCCGTGCGCAGGGCGCTTTTGAGTTTCGCGATGTCTCCTTTGTCTATGACGAGAGTGGCCGCGGACTTCACCACTTTTCGTTTGAGGTCCCGGCTGGCACGCGAGTCGGCATCGTCGGCACCACCGGGGCCGGCAAGAGCACTCTGCTCAACCTGCTTATGCGCTTCTATGATCCGACAGAGGGTCAGGTGTTGCTGGACGGCGTAGATATACGCGACTACCGCATTGCTGACCTCCGTCGACAGTTTGCCGTGGTGCTGCAGGAGCCGGTCCTGTTTGCCGCCAGCATCGCCGAGAACATCGCCTACGGCAAACCCGACGCCGGCGATGCCGAAATCGAAGCCGCGGCCCGCGCCGCCAGCGCCCACGACTTCATCTCTCGCCTGCCAGAGAGTTATGAAACCAGCGCCGGCGAGCGCGGCGCGCGCCTTTCCGGCGGCGAGCGCCAGCGCATTTCCCTGGCTCGCGCCTTCCTGCGTGACAGCCCCGTCCTGATCCTGGATGAGCCCACCAGTTCGGTGGACATGCAGACCGAAGCCGCCATCATGCAGGCTACCGAGGCCCTGCTGCAGGGCCGCACTACCTTCATGATCGCCCACCGTCTTTATACCCTGAAGAATTGCGACATGATCCTGGTTTTGGACCAGGGCAGGCTCATCGATGTCCGCCGTATCCAGCCTGGCGCCATGCTGGATGCGGGCAGGGTTGTGTTGGGTGCGGAAAACACTGGTAGCAGTCAGGAAGCGTTCGTCGTCAGTAAGGATGAAGAAGGGTCACAGGCTAAGCGCGCCTCGGCCACCGACTAAGGGGTTTTTACAAGCGGAACTGCACCTTAATCTGGGTCTCGACTTCCACCGGCTGCCCGTTCAGCAGATAAGGCTTGTAGCGCCACTGCCGCACCGCCTGAAGGGCCGGCGGAATGAGCAGTGCCGGGCCGCTGATCGCCCGCACATCGCTTACTGCTCCAGCTTTGTCAATCACCGCCGACAGCACAACGTCTCCTTCCACCCGCGTCTCCCGAGCCATGGGCGGATATTGCGGCTTCACTTGGCGAATCAGTAGGCCCTGAGTAACCCCCTGGGAAACTTCGATACGCTGCGGAGGAGGCGGAGGCGTTGCCGCCAACTTGGGCACATTCACCTTGGCCGAACTCACCACTCCTCCCAGCCCAGGTTTAGCTGTGCCCGCCACGGTGTCCAGACTGGGTGGCGCCAGCTGAGCATCGGTCTGGGGCCCTGGATTTGAATGCCGTTTGCCGCCCTCAACTACCAGAGGAGCAGGCGGCATTTCCAAGTCAGTAGTCGAGTCGGGCGCAGTGGTCTCGGCAGCTTTGGCAGCCACAGACTTGCTCGGCTTTGGAGAGGAAGTCACTGGAATCGCTGGCGCTATGTCGGCAGCGGAACCACCTGCTATTTCGGTGGAGCTATCTGCCTGGCCGCTGCTGGGCGAAATCGGAGCCGAGGACGGTAACGCGCTGCTCGGCGTTTCCCCACGCTGCTGTTGCGGCATAGATGTCGGCGTTTGTGGCTGGTCCCCAGGTGTGTTCGTGTGACGTCCGCGATACCAGCTATAGCCAAACAGCGCGAACGACACCAGCACCATGGCTACCGCAATGGCCTTGAACGGAAATCCCCGTTGCGGCCGCTCATCATCGGCGTAAGTGGAGAAACGCGGAGCTGGCGCTTCCGGGCGTTCGTCCACTTCCGTTCGCCACGCCGGGGGGGCGCTGGCGTTCATGCGCCGGCGCACATTCTCCAGAGCATCGTTCGATCTGGCCTGCTCCTCGGCCGGACGTATCGGTGGCTTCATCTGCGCCGCAGTCGCCGCTAAAGGAAGCACCGCTGGCGCTTCCGACTTTGGCGGAGCACTCGGGGTTGCGGTCAGTCCTGGCCAGGATGGCTGTGTGGGCCGCAGCACCGGTGGCGCGACAGGTTCTTCGCGTGGCGCGGGCTCCGGCGCCACTGATGTTGGTTTTTCCCACGCCGGTGAAGCTGCGACTGGCTTCTCCCATGCTGGTACAGCGGGCGCTGGTTTTTCGAAAGCTGGTGCAAGCGGTACCGGCTTTTCCAACGCTGGCGCGGCGGCAGCTGCACTGCCCGACGAAGCTGATGCCACCGAAACCGGCTTGGCGGATGCAGGCTGCGGACCTAAGCGATCCAGCGCCGCCGTCAATTCGTCGAACATTTCAGCCGGTGGCCGCCCTTGGGCCGTGTGCAAAGCATGTGTTTGCGGCGCGGAAGGGGGGCTGAGCGGCTTCTCGGCGGGCATGCTTCTCGCGGCCGGAACCTCGCTGTGTGGACTGCCGGCATCGCCCATCAGGCCGCGCGCCGCCCGCAGCGTGCTTTCCACCTGCTTGAGGACGATCGGCTTCTGGATAACGAAATTCTCCCCGGCACGGGGGCCGCCACGACTAGCGCTTTGCGGACCCACAATCGCGATGGTGATTGATTTTTTGCTGCCTGTCGCCATGCGCGCGCTTTGCAGCACCCAGCCTGCTCCCTGCTCATCTTCACAATCCACCAGGATGGCGTCGAAGTGCTGATCCATCAGTCGCTTAGCCGCGGCGAAAGGCTCGCTGCAGGGCTCCACCGAAACGTCCAAATCTTTCAGCAACCGGGTCAGGGTCTGGACAAGATCGGCGTCCTTGGAGAGCAGCAGCGACTTAAAAGCCATGACAAAGCTCAATTTAGGTCGGCTGTAACCGCCCAACAAGTAACGCAGGTAACTGGACCTTGGTACTTAGGGCTCTAGTTCTCGCAAGGTGTGATAGCTCGCACGGCGAACAATCCGAGCTACAAGACCGCGAGGGTTACGCCTGGCCGATCCGTGGCCGTGTGTTACGCTGTTCTGCTTCCGCGGATGAAATTTGCCCCCATCGCAGGTCTGCTGCTGGCAAGCCTGTTCGGCTGTGGTACGCCGGGTGTACCGCTGCCACCCTCCCTGGATTTGCCCCAGCCAGTGCTGGATCTGCGCGCTTCCCGTAAAGGCGACATTGTCACCCTGGTCTGGACCGTGCCCAGGCAAACTACCGACCGCACCAACCTCCGCCTGCGCCGCCTCGGTCCCACGCGGGTCTGCCGCAGCCTGATCATCGCCATGACGGAATGCACCGACCAGGTCAAGGAGGTAGACACCCCCGCTTTGCTAGCGGCAGGGGAAGCTGCCGCCGGGGCCAAAGTGAAAGCCAATGCCAACGCTTCCAACAAGAGGTCGCAGCCCTCTCCGGCCAAAGCCGCTCCCATACCCGCGAGCGCCACAGACACCCTTCCGCAATCGCTTGAGCAGAAAAATCCCACCGGCTTCGTTCATTATGCGGTGGAAACCCTGAATGCTCGCGGGCGCAGCGCCGGTCTCTCCAATCAGGTCCAGGTGCCGCTGGCGCCGACTCTGCCCCCGCCCACGGATTTGAGCGACAAGGTCACCGCCGAGGGCGTTGTGCTCACCTTCACAAGTATCCTGCACGAGCCGCCGGCGCCGGAGTTGCATTACATTTGCCGTGTCTACCGCGAAGAGCAGGGGAGCGCCACCCCCGTGCCGCTCGGGGACCTGCAGCCAGGCACTTCTCCGCAAACCCAGTTCCTGGACCGCTCTTTGGAGTGGCAGAAGAGTTATCGATACTGGGTCACGGTTGTGACCCAGGTTCAGCGCAATGGCCGTACCGAAGGCCAGGTTGAAGGGGACAACTCCGCTCCGGTCACCGTCTTTGCCAACGACATTTTTCCCCCCGCGGTGCCGGGCGGCTTGCAAGCCGTTTTTTCCAGCGTGGGACAGCAGCCTTTTGTGGATTTAACCTGGGCTCCCAATACTGATTCTGATTTGGCTGGGTACAACGTCTACCGCCGCGAGAATAACGGTCCGTGGACGCGCATCAATTCTGCCCTCATCTCCACACCCGCCTATCGCGATGGCAACGTGGCGGCGGGCCGAACTTACTTCTATGCGATTACCGCTGTGGATGTGCATGGCAATGAAAGCGCGCGCTCGCCGGAGACGGAGGAAGCGGTACCCAGTTCCTAATACCTGGTACCTGGTTCGCAATCACTTTGTAGCGGATCGGTACCCCAGCTGGAAGAAGCATTTAATGCTTGGCAATTTGGCCGCGAGCCTTGAGGATAGTGGTTCGCTGATAGCTGGTTGTTGCTAGCTGGTGGGAAATCGGGACCAACTACCAGCTACTAAACTACCAACTACCTTTCGCACATCGGGAAGGATCGAAACTTTGAAACCCGAAACTTTGAAACGAGACCAATGAAATACTGCCGCTTCACGCACGAAGGACAAATCCGCTACGGCCTGGTTGAGACTGTGGACGGAAAAGATCACATCACGCGCCTGCTCCTCACCGCCCCTCACCTGGGCGAAGGCGAACTCGACGAACTGCCTAGCCGCCGCATGCCGCAGTTGGCACTCGACGAGGCAGCGCTGGTCGCGCCCGTCGAGCCCACGAAAATTGTCTGCGTGGGCCGCAATTACATAGAGCACGCCAAGGAACTGGGGCACCCCATTCCCACCGAGCCCCTCATCTTTCTCAAGCCCAACTCTTCCCTGTTCCACCCCGGAGGCGAAGTTCGCCGCCCCACCGCGCTCTCGCAGCGCGTGGACCACGAAGGCGAACTGGCCGTCATCATGGGGCGTCGGTGCCGCCATCTGGCCGAGGACGAAGACGTGCGGCCATATATCCTGGGCTACACCTGCCTCAATGACGTGACTGCCCGCGACCTGCAGAACAAGGACGGCCAGTGGACTCGCGCCAAGGGATTCGACACCTTTTGTCCCGTCGGCCCCATCGTCACCAACGAAATTGACCCCTGGGCGGGTGTGAACGTGGAGACGCGCGTCAACGGAGATGTGCGCCAGCAGGGAACCACCCGCGATTTCATCTTTGCGCTGGATGTTATAATCCGCTTCATTTCCCAGGTCATGACGCTGTTTCCCGGCGATTTGATCGCCACCGGCACGCCTCCGGGCGTCGGCCCCGTGCAGGTCGGCGATGTGATGGAAGTCAGCGTCGAAGGAGTGGGCACGCTGCGCAACCCGGTGGTGAACGACTGAATCATTGAGGTATTCAGCCATTTAGTCATTGAATACCGGCTGGTGAACGACTGAATCATTGAGGTATTCAGTCATTTAGCCATTGAATACCGGCTGTTGAATGGCTGAATGATGTCAATGTCTCAATGACTGAATGCTATGAAATTTTTCATTGACACTGCCAACCTGAACGAAATCCGCGAGGCGGCCAGCCTGGGCATCCTCGATGGCGTCACCACGAACCCTTCCCTCATCGCCAAGGAAGGCAAGCCCTTCAAAGAAACGATTCTGGCGATTTGTAACGTCGTCAACGGTCCGGTGAGCGTGGAGGTCACCGCTACCGACGCCGGCGGCATGTGCCAGCAGGCCCGCGATTACGCCACCTGGCATAAGAATGTAGTCATCAAGCTGCCCACCACGCGCGACGGGGTGAAAGCCTGCAAATGCCTCGCCGACGCCGGCATCCCTACCAACCTGACCCTGTGCTTTTCCCCCAACCAGGCATTGCTGGTGGCCAAGGCGGGCGCCACCTACGTCAGCCCCTTCGTCGGGCGGCTCGATGACATCAGCCATGTGGGTATGGACCTGGTGCGCGACGTGGTGCAGATCTACAAGAACTACGGTTACAAGACGCAGGTGCTGGCGGCCTCGCTGCGCCATCC
>DATFDP010000123.1:0-32186 GCA_035252015.1 Terriglobales bacterium | reverse complement strand
GAATAAGAGGAGGGCGAGCGTATAAGCCGCGGCTGCACCGCTTTTTCGGAAGCGCAAGTAAATCACGAGCGCCCAGATTCCCAGGGCGGTGGCAATCAGATCAAAGCGCGCGGCTATATAGGTGACGGGCTGCACCGTAACTGGCGCAAGGGAAAACAACAGGGCCGCCATGGCCGAGGTCTTCCGTGAGAGGCCCAGTCCCTGGCTCAGGAGGTAGACGCCCGCAACGACGACCAGGTGTAGCGCGAGATTGAGCAGATGGTAGCCCGGGGCCCAGTAGTGGAAGAGACGATAATCAAGAAAGAGACTGGCGAATCCCAGAGGGCGGAAGAAGAGGTGGTAGTCCGATCCAGTAACTTGCCCGCTGGTAAGCTGCTGCCATATAAATGGCAGCAAGGGAAGGCGTGCGAGTTGCAGGTGTTCAAAGTCGTCGCTGACAAAATATGTCCATAGCGCAGGCAGGTAGGTCAGCGCCGGAACTAATAAGAGAAGCGCTGGAGGGAAGGTTAAATCCTGAGAGGTGTCGTTCGCTTCCGTAACCCAGCATTTTTTTTCGCACAAAAGAAGACCAATCGCGCCGAGAAAGAAAGCCGCAGCATAGTTTTGCAGCAGGGCGACTCGTCTATCGGAGCGGGCCAGGACCAGGAGGGCGGCAGCCAGGATGAAAACCAGAGCGCAGGTAATCACAGCCCGGAACCAGGCAGCGCGAATCGATCTTGCGTCAGAGTGAGTTGGTGTTGGAATCGTCACCGGATCGAATCACCGGAATGAAGGGCCGGGTCGCACGTACCGTGCGCATCAACTCGCCCGCGGCGCCCCACGCATTTCATGGCGAGGATATCACTGGGTGACGGTAAGGCTGGTAGTGCCCGATGCGTTGGTGCCGTTCGTGTTAGAGGTGGCCGTAATCGTGGTCGAGCCCGTGCTGGTCAGCGTAGCGAGGCCGGGACTGGTAGTGGAGAAAAATGCCACGCTGGTATTGGACGAGCTCCAGGTAGTGGAGGAAGTCACGTCCTGACCGTTCAGTGTGGCGTTGAACTGGAGCGAATTGCCGTTGGTGGACAAGCTGACTGTCTGGTTAGCGGGAGAGATGGTCAGCATATTGCTGGTCGAGCCCACGGTAACTGTGGAGGAGCCGGTGACGCCGCCGTCGGTGGCCGTGATAGTGGCTGTGCCCGAGGCGACGCCCTTGGCTAGGCCAGCGCTGCTTATGGTGGCGATGGTGGTGGCTGAAGAGGTCCAGGTCAGATTGTGGAGCGAGGCGTTAGTGCCATCGTTATTAACCCCGGTGGCGGTGAACTGCAGCGTGGAACCGATGTTGACGGAAGCGTTCTGCGGGGCCACGGTGATGGAGGTCAACGTCGGGTTAACGAAAAAACCGCGGCAGGAGACGCACGCCAGCGCGACCAGCACGGCGAGCGCCAACAACGGCAATACAGGTGCTTTCGACATCAGCCAGGACTCCCCGCCCCAGATGGGCTATGAGCTTTGGTTGTAAGTGGTCGCGCTGCGTGCATTTTAGCAAACCGGGGTGGCGAGAAAACGCGGCCAGCACCACGAGGGGTACCGCATTTCAATTTCGTCACCGAGTCACAGAGACACGGAGGTAACCAGGCAAAGGCGGCCAGGCTCCTCTGCCTGGGGTAAGAACGTAGCTAAACCATGGGATTGCGCCGGTAAAGTCGACTAAAGCTGGCGCTTGGGCCTGGCGCGGGGAATGCGCTCGTCAATGGGCTTGCGGCCGGCGAAGCCCTCCTCCAGGCCGTGCCAATGGGTAATTGCCTTTTCGCCGAGCTTCCAGCACAGCAATACGGTGTGACCGTTTACCACGCAAGGAAAATCGAGCAGGCCGATATCGAGGTCTTTTACCTGCACGCCGGTGGCATTGATTTCGCTGACAGCGTCCTTGACCTGCTGCGCCGATTTTTCACGCTCCGCCTTGCGGCGGGCCAAACGCACCAGAGGAAGCAACATGCCGCCGGTAAGAAAGACGCGGTGGGCGACCTCTTTGAGTTCCTTGTCAACTTCCTCGATCTGCTTTTTGCCACCGATGGCCTGGCGCAGGAGGCTTTCCAGGACCGGGAGTAATTCTTGGGCTTCGTCCAGGGTAAACGTGCGTTCTGGCATAGATGAGTGGCTCGAGCCTGGGGTAGCTGAGGTGCTCACATTCTATATGAGAGGAAGAGGGAGTTGGAAGGTGCTTGTGGTTTGCCATTCCCTAGAGCGGTTTGGTCAACGCGGCTGCCCGGCCTCAAGCCTGGAGATTTCCGTGAATACACACCAATCCTGCTGGCCAAATCCGCGCGCCTGCGCCGCCAGGCACTTATCACGGATCAAGCTGGCGAAGGGAAGCGGAACCTGGACTTCGCCAGCCGCTTCCAAAATCAAGCGAACATCCTTGAGCCCGGCGTCGAGCGTAAAACCGGGGTTATCGTAACGGCGGTTGGCAATTCGATCTACATACTCTCCCATCGGTCCCAAAAAGGCCTTTAACAAATCGGTCATGGGCTCCAGCACACCCCTTTTGTCGGCAAAGGTAAATGCCTGGCCCATGAGTTCGAGCATACTCGCTCCGAAAAAATTTGCCGTCAGTTTCATGGCTGCGGCTCTGCTGTGGTCCTCGCCCAGGTCAAAAATCCGTTGCGTATAGGTCTCGAGCACAGGCCGCGCGCGCTCCACGATTTGCCGCGGGCCGGCGACAAAGGTTAAAAGGCGGGCGGCAGCGGCTGCATCTGGCCTGCCAAGCACGGGAGCAGCAACATAGTGGCTTCCGTGCTGTTTGTGCAGCGCCGCAATTCGAGTGGTGGCATTGGGCGATATTGTGCTTGTGCCAATGTGAATGGCGTCGCGACGCATGCCGGCGAGAACTCCATCTTTGCCGGATAGTACGTCGATTACCGATTGATCATCCATCAAACATGTTATGACGATATCGGCAGATGCGGCAGCTTCTCGCGGCGTGCGCGCGGCTTTTGCCCCGGCGGCCACGAACGGCTGAGCTTTTTGCGGCGTGCGGTTATACACCACGAACTGGCAACCGGACGCCTGAACATTCTTAGCGATTCCGCTGCCTATGCGTCCAAAACCTATAAATGCAATCGTCAAATTTTGTAGATTCATTGGCCGGTATCCTATCACCGCCAATGGCAGTTTCGGGAAGGCGCGAATGTTGCGCGGTTAACCCTTAGCCTGGTGGTCCTTGCTTGCGACCAGCCGTGCCTTTCAATGGCTTCGGGAACTATGCACGCACCAAAGTGGCGTGAAGCTCTGCCGCAATTCAACAGCGATGAGGGGATTTCACACTCGTTGTCCCGGTAGTAATCGAACGTCCGCGGGATAGATTGAGGTGAGTCCCTGATTATTGTAGATTTATTCATCTATGCGCCCCGCCCCGAATCAAAACAACAAAACGGCGATACAACAAACCCGCAATCTCATTAGAGCTGCTCGTGAGTTACGCGCAGAAGCCAGAGATGTCATAGAACGGGCGCACGATGCCGCGCAGCGGAATGCAGAGTTGCGGGAAAGTATCACTGAAATATTGCATAGGTGCTACCGTTACCTCGAACCCCAGTGACGCATGCGCTACCCGACTGGGTTCAGTTCGTTAGACCACAGCCTGTGCAGAACGACGCCACTCTGGCCAGAGCACCTCATAGACGTGTAGCCATCCTGCACCGGTAAGTATCCCTTCTCACCAGACATGTCCGGGTATGATATCGTCGTTATGGGAGGATCAGCGGGAGGCATTCCGCCGCTGCAACGGGTTCTCTCCCATCTCCCTGCTGGTTTTCCAGCGTCCGTCCTGGTAGCCATTCATACTGCGGCAGAGGGACCCCGACTTTTACCTGACATCCTCCGCCGTACCAGTTCACTTCCGGTCCGCTATGCCGAAGATGGTGACAGCCTTGACAGGTCGCGAGTGCTTCTTGCGCCTCCTGACCGACACCTGCTCCTCGATCATGGCGGTATCCGCGTGACCTCGGGACCGCGTGAAAATCGCCACCGTCCTGCTATTGACCCGCTGTTTCGCAGCGCTGCTCGAACGTACGGTCCCCGTGTCATTGCCGTTCTGCTCAGCGGCCTGCTTGACGATGGTACGGCTGGCTTGAAAGCCGTAACGCGCCAGGGAGGTGTCAGCGTCGTGCAGGACCCAGAGGAGGCGCGCTTCGGGTCCATGCCACAGAATGCAGTCACGAAGGATTCTCCGCAGTATATATTGCCGGTAGAGAAGATCGGTCCTATCTTGATTGATCTCGTGATGAACGGCAGCAATCGGAAAAATGGCGAGGAAGAAGTGGATGATAAGTTGAAAAATGAAGTGAAAATAGCTGAGATTGAAATGTCAGCTATCGAACGCGATAAACCCGGTAGGCCTTCTGCGTACGCTTGCCCAGAGTGCAACGGGATTTTATGGGAAATTCGGGAAGGAGAACTGGTGCGCTTCCGGTGCCGTGTCGGCCACGCCTATGGCGCAGAGAGCCTGGTGGCAGCTAAAGACGACGAACTCGAAGGGGCGCTGTGGACGGCTCTCCGCACCCTTGAAGAAAAGATGGCTTTGCACCGTCGCCTTTGTCAAGATGCCGAGCGGCGGGAGAATCCCAAAGTAGCCAACCATTTCCGGCAGAGTGCCGAAGACATGCAGCAGCAGGCAAAGGCCATTCGCAGCCTGCTCCTTGAACGCGAACCTGCGCCGGGAACCGAAGACCCGAAAACTGATCCGTCCATGACAGCTCCGCTGTGAAGATGGTTGCTGTGAGCAGGCTTTATCGCTCTTTACAAACCGTTTATCAATGAAAAGGTGCTAATGCGATTTCACGTCCGTCATTCTATGGTTTCACGAATGGTGGAGCGTTGTTGATCCAATTGGCGAGCGCGGTCTAGCTGGAGTTTTCCCTCGTCACGCAGCTGCCTGGCTTCTCCTCTCAGTGCGCGA
The DNA here is from genome assembly GCA_035252015.1 of Terriglobales bacterium. Classification (GTDB taxonomy): domain Bacteria; phylum Acidobacteriota; class Terriglobia; order Terriglobales; family Acidobacteriaceae; genus JAICWP01. The sequence goes on along the minus strand of DATFDP010000123.1, from coordinate 27,250 downwards.
GCTCTGTCGTGGAGGTGTCGGGCAGAATCACGCAACCTGTGGCTTCTCTCGAGGGCCTTCCGAAGCGATAGGTCGAGGCGATCCATACCGTTCATTCTGGTGGTACAGACTGTCACAGAGTTGCCCAGAGAAAGACTTTTTTGTGAGCGCACATCGTAGTACGATAGAAAGCGGGTACAGCTTATGGCTTCGCAGTCACTCGATGAAATGATGGAGCGAACTCATTCGCTCCTTACTACTCTTCTGGATAAGGTCTATCTCGCGAAATACCTTCAGGAGGTCTCGCGTGAGCTGAGATATGATAATTCCGATCTCCGGGAGTTCCTGCGCGAACAACGCCTGCGTGGGCAAACCTTGGCGCAAGGCATGCACGAGCGTTGGGTTGGAGGAGCTACCGCTTCCCCCCGTAAGCACGATTCAGCTTCAAAACCTCTCTCCTAGCTCCTGAAGCCGCCTACTCAGCGGTTCCATGTCCCTGCAAACCTCGTCCCTGCAAACCTGTTGTGCCTCACTGTGGGTCATGGTGACACATTCAACAAAGCGGAACGCCGAATTGTAAGCAGCATAAACTCGCCAAGCGTTCTAGCTCTTGCGGCGTTTTTCACGAAGGATCTGAGCTTCGGCACGAAGTTGCCGTGATTTCGCTTGCGCCCTGTGAAGCCTATCTTCTGGAGATGCTGGAGGTGGAGCGGGAGACACCTCCACTGAACTCATGTCGAATGGCACGTTGGCGCCGCAACAAACGCAGCTCTCATTTGCGGGGCCGGGTTTCACCGGTTGGACAGCAGAAAAAGAGCGCAGGCACTCTGGGCAAGTCAGGACAATATAGCCGCTGGCTGAGTGGGGTATCCAGACTGGCGCTACCTCAGATTTGGCCCGAGTGCTTCGGAGTGGGGATTCACTGACTAACCTTCTTGCCTCCTCAACTACTTCGAAATGAAGGTTGGGGCCTTTTGCCAGAAAGGAATCGCAAACAGCCTCGTGGGGCACACGCACGGGTGTGAACTCGTCACTGAGGGCTATCACCGCGATCTGTGGAAATCGGCTGCGGACGACGGACAGCAACTCAAATCCAGACATGCGCGGCAGATCCAGTTCCGTAATCAACAGATCGGGATGGCCGCCGCGCAATGCGCAAAGCGCGGCGAATCCGTCCTGCGCTGTCAGCACCTCATAGCCCTGCTCGCGCAGCATTCCGGAGCACGTCTGTAAAAAGCGAGCGTCGCCATCTACCAGAAGAACACGGCGTCGAAACTGGCCGTCGACATTCATAATGGCGAATTGCTCCGTTCTAACTGAGGGCATCCAGCCGGGCTTCCTTCCAACGTTCGCGTGTGCTCCCGGTCAGTAGCCGCGTTTCGAACGAGCTCTCCCGCAACACAGCACTTGTACTGCCTCAGGTCGCGTGCATTCCCACACAATTTTCTACCGTAATTGATCTGCCCCCAAACAGCTTGAATGTGTTCGCGGCAGGCATGAGGCGTTGGGATGAGTGCCGCGATCTTTCGGCGAACGCCCATAGAGCACCTCCCCGGTCCATTCAGCAGCTTACACCGAATCCCAAACCCGCGCAGTGATTCGAGCGCACACACTTGGTTGGTGTAAACCGGCTCAAGCGTTTGTCGCCTACTCTCGGGTGCTATCGCAAAATATAACTTTGCCAAATCGGAAAAGTTCACATACATAGATAGTTGGCGTGAACCAGCGTTAGCGCGCTTTGCAATCCAAGGTGCCAGTATGGCCAGCCGATTCCCGGCATGCAGTCCAGGGCGGCGCGGGCCCAGTGGTCTAGATCTTTTGGACAAGTGTGGTTCAGCAGATTGACCCGCACCCGATTCTTGGGGCCCAGCACAGCCACTGCGGCCAAGAGCGAAGATGGCGGTTCCAAGCAGGCAGAGTTCTCAAAGGTAATGCCCATCTTTCCCTAGGCGGCGAATTCGTTAGCTTGCGGGTAAAGACCGCGGCAGCATGGCATCACTTTTCGAGATCTATGAGCACAAGGTCCGAGTTTTCCCGCAAGCGGTCAAAAACAATGTGTTTGCCGTCGGGTGCAATGTCAAATGCCAGCATGGCAGAGGGATTCTGCAAATGGGTTAAGGGCCGGGTCTTGAGCGAGGCGAGGTCAAGCAACCAGAAATCCTGGGCGGCAGACCTGCCCTGCATGTACACGAGTCCCTTCCCGCCGGGCAGGAAACGAGCGCGGATGCCGTCGCGACGCACCCGGATCGCCGGAAATGGGAGGGCAGTACCATCGGGGCGCACCGCCATTAAAGGGGCGTCCGGGCCGACGTTGGCGCCGGTGTAGACGATGAGGGCGCCGTCAGGAGACCAAACGGGATTGAAAGCCTGGCCAGCCACGATGCGGGTTGGCGGCCCGCCGGCAGCAGGTATTTTGAAAAGCCCCAACCCGCGGGCATCGCGGCCGCCGGTGATAATCCATTGTCCGTCGGGTGACCAGGAAGCCGCTCCCTGAATTTCAATCTCATCAGCGATGTGACGCAGGTTGGCGCCATCAGCCGTGATCAGGTGCAGCCGCAGCTTGCCACCGCTTCGTAGGCCAATCGCCACCTGGCTGGCATCGGGAGAAATCGCGGCCGCCTGGAACAGCGGGTTGTCCGCGCCCTTCCAGATCGCGATTGCCTGCCGCTGGTCGTAGCGCCAGAGACCGTCACCGGCGCCATGCGACGACAAGTAGAAGAGCAGTGAACCGGCGAAGCGCGGCGCCAGGGCGCGGACAGTGGGCACCTTAAAGGGTGTGACGTCGCTCTCGCCCGCGAGATGATCCAGAATGGGAACACTCCAGAGATTAGCGGACGGGTTCGCGACCGTGGCCACCAGGCGGCGGCCGTCAGAACTTGCCGCCACCGAAGTGTATTGCTCCAGGCCAAAGCTTACCCGGCGCGTGCTCTTCGTTCCCGGGTCCAACGCCCAGAGCCAGGGGCCTGAGCCGTCCTCTTCACGAGCGACATAAAGTACAGTGTTCGAGCCGATGGGCGCAGGGGAAGCGAGCCAGGTGTTCTGGTGCGTCAGGCGCTCGGGGCTCCCACCCGATGGAGAAACGCGCCACAGGTCGAAGCTCTGAGCCACCGGATTACCACGCACAAAATAAATCCAGCGGCCGTCCGGCGACCACACGGGCCAATGGTTGTGCATGCCAGGATCTGTATTGACGAAGATCTGGTGTGGGCTTCCCCCCGTGCGGTCCGCCAGGAATATGGGGTCACCCGGATCGGAGGTATGGTAAACGAGCCGGCTGCCGTCGGGTGACCATGCGGCATTAACGGGCGGCCTCTGCAGAGGGCCCGTGGCCAGAAAGGTCCGCGGCTCGCCACCCATCAGCGGCGCCAGAAGCAGGGGAGTAGTGGGAATGGCATTATGGATCCAAAGTTCCGAACCGGCATTGGCAAAGCCCACCACGGGCAGCTCGAAATCGAGGTTCGGATCTTTGCCGTGGGTCAGGTTAACGAACTGTCCGCCGCCCAGTTCCGCTAGCCAGATGTCGAAGGGGCCATCGCGATCAGAGACAAAGGCTACAAACTTCCCATCCGGTGAAATGGCGGCATCGCGCTCGATTCCTTCCCAGTCCGTGAGACGAGTGAAATGCGCACTGGCCAGGGGATTCTCGGGCGAGCGGCGGAGCAGGATGAGCCAGGTGGCAGCGGCCAAGAGCAACAACAGGCCAACAGCCAGCCATGGCAGCCATGAGAGCCGGCGAGGAGGTCGCTGTTTCAATTCGGGTTCAGGCGCCTTGCCGGCATCTTCAAGGTCGAGCTGCGCGTCTCCCATGTCACGCAGCCGGAGCTTGGGGTCTTTCTCCAGGCACCTGTGCAAGAGCCGGAGTACGGGGCCAGGCAGGCCTGCGGGCAAGGCACCCCAGTCGGGAGAACGTTGCAGGACACTCGCCATGACGTCCGACTGTGTCTGACCGGGAAACGGCTTCCGGCCGGCAAGCATTTCATAAAGCACGCAGCCAAACGCCCAGACATCGGTGCGCTTGTCTACCGGGAGTCCGCGCGCCTGCTCAGGACTCATGTAGGCGACGGTGCCCACCACCACGCCATCCAAGGTGACGGTAGGCACTTGCAGGACACCTGGGCCTTTGCTCCCGTCCCATACTGTCTTGGCGAGTCCAAAATCCAGGACTTTAACCGTGCCGCTGGCAGTGACCTTAATATTCTCCGGCTTGAGATCACGGTGCACGATGCCGCGCTCGTGGGCTGCCTCCAGCGCTTCCGCAAGCTGGCGCGCAATGGGCAACGTCTGCTCGAGGGGCATTCCCGGACTTCCGGGAGCCGCGCCCGCCGCTTCGCTGATTTTTTCAGCGAGGGTGGGGCCCTCGACCAGTTCCATGATGAGCGCAGGAACACCGGTGGAATCTTCAAAGCCGTGCACGTGCGCGATGTTGGGATGGTTGATTGCGGCGAGCAGCTGGGCTTCGCGGCGAAAACGCGCCAGCCGGTCGTGATCGCGGGCGAGGTGGTCGGGGAGGATTTTGATGGCAATATCGCGATTCAGCTTCGGATCGCGGCCGCGATACACCTCTCCCATTCCGCCCACGCCCAGCGGGGCGATGACTTCGTATGGCCCGAGTTTGGTGCCCGGAGCCAGGGACATAAATGGGGATGATTATAACGTTGAACGGGAGGTAGCTGAGCCCGTAGTCAGTACCTAATACCCAATACCCGGTGACTTAGCGTCTGGTTTTTTAGGAACTGGTTTCTTTGTTCAGGCTGACGCTGAACCAAAAGAACTTCTTTCGTGCGCGTACCAGGAATTAAGAACCGGGCACTAGCTACTAGCTACCCGGCACGCCGGCGGCGCGGCGGTAGGCGTTCAGAATATCGGACAACGACACAACTCCCTGCAGTTGGGCGGGGTCGGCGCGGTGCACCACGGGCAAGAGCGGCCAATCATAAATGTGGCGCAAGGCCGTATCCAGGGGATGGTCGGGATGGAGCAGCGGGGCCAGGCTGTTTTGCGCGGCGGCGGCCTTCAGAGGCAACTCGGAGTCGCCCTGGTCAGCCATTTCCGCCAGCTTCTTGCGGGTTACGCCGCGCCACACGCCATCCAGCGAGCGGAACAGCAGAAGCGGTTCGGTGGATTGCTCCAGCTCGCGCAACGCCACCTTGACCGGCTCCTCACCGGTAAGCTGGGGAGTTCGCAGCGGGCGCATGGCGTCTTCCACATGCAGCAGGGGCTGCTCGCGCTGCTCTTCCATGGAGGGCAGGTCCAGGCCCGACTGGCGGGAGAGCATGTCAAAGAGAGGAACAGGCTGGGCCGCGCGCGAAATCACGTAAGCGATCGCATTGGAGATGATCACGGGCACGATAATGGTGTAATCACCGCTCACTTCCAGCACCATGAATACCGAGGTCATGGGCGCGCGAATGAAGCCGGCAAACAGCGTTCCCATGCCCACCAGACAGTAGGCGGCAATGGGACCGCCGAAATGTGGAAGCATTTGGTGTTCCAACGCGCCCACCGAGCCGCCCAGCATGGCGCCAATGAATAATGTGGGAGCGAACATGCCGCCGGGTGTGCCGCTCACGAAAGAAATGGTGGTGGCCAGAATTTTCAGCCCCGCCAGGATGCCGAGGATTTGCCAGGTGTACTGGCTGTGCATCGCCTGATCCATGTAGGCGTAGCCGGCGCCCATCACTTGGGGAAATCCGACATAACCGATAAAGCCAATGAGCAGACCGGCCACACCCGGCTGGAAGTGCTGGGTCCAGGCGGGCGCATTCTTCAGGCGCAGACGAAAGTAGGCGATCATTTTTACAAAGACGACCGAGGCGATGCCGCCAACGACGCCCAATACGGCGTAGGCCAGGAGCTCGCCAGGGTTCACTGGACCGACAGGAGGAACGCGGAACAGCGGATCTGAGCCCAGGAAGAAGCGCTCCACCACCACGCTGGAGACCGCGGCCAGCACTACGGCGCCCAGAACGCCCGCGCTCCAGCGTCCGATTACCTCCTCGATAACGAACAGCACGGCGGAGATGGGCGCGTTGAAAGCCGCGGCCAGCCCGGCCGCCGCGCCCACCGGGGCGATGAGGCGCAGGCGCTCGCGGGAGAGATGCAGTTTCTCGCCCAGCAGCGAAGCGATGCCGGCGCCAATCTGCAGCGAGGGGTCTTCCGGTCCCAGCGACTGCCCGCTGCCGATGGCCAGCGCCGAGCAGATGAATTTCCCTATTACGGTGCGAAAGGGGATATGGCCGTTGTAGATGTAGAGCGCGGCCTTGGTCTGGTTAACGCCGCTGCCACGCACGCGCGGGAAAACGTAAATCACCAGCAAGGCGATTACGATTCCTGTAAGCGAGGGCACAAGCAACAAGTGCGAAGGCGACGGCGAGAGCGAGGTGCTCAACAAATACGTGCGAACAGAAAGATAGGCGATGCGGAAGCAAACCACGGCCAGACCGGAAAGAATTCCGATGAAGATAGCCATCAGCAGGAAGAAGGGCTCTTCACGGATCAGGTGGAGGCGTGACGGCCAGAGGCGGCGCTTGTGTGTCGTCTCGGTTGCCGCGGCGCTGGCGGCGTTGGTGGGCGGAATCTGACTCGCGCTCACCGTTCCTCCGTGCGATGTGCCAGCAGCAAAAGGGCTAAGTCCACGCCTTGGGGAGCGCCGCACTGCTGCGCGGTTACAGTCTCGATCCGGCTCACCACGCCCATGACTGGTTCGGCGGACTGAGGGTCACGCTCCAATTTATAGGAACGCACACGGGGCTGTAGCTGCGCAGCTTGCCGATAGAGCTGTTGCATTTCGGCGGGGTCCACCAATATTGTTGGCTGCTCAGGCGTGGCCGCCGTTTCTCCTGGTCTGATTCTCCTCAGGATCTGGGCCATCAGATTGGGAGCTGAGTTGTGAGGCGCGGTTGTGGCATTCGACGGCACAGGGGTGGAAGGCTGGGAAGCAGGAGCCGCGGTCAGATCGACGCCCTTCGCGACGGCACAGTCATCGAGGCGCCGGCGGGCCTGGCGGAAGGCCTGCACCACGCGCAGCGCACGCTGCCGGGAACTGACGCCCTGGGCGTTGGGATCCCACTCCAGAATCAGCCGGCTGGTGGCCAAAAGCTCCGCCGTCTCCGAATCGCGCGGCCCAGCTTTCAGTGCCTGGTCCAGATAACGACTGGCGTTCTGGTACTGGGCTGACTGGAAGGCAGCCTCTCCTGCGCCCCGCAAGGCAGCCGAAGATTTGGGATTCAAGCGCAAAGCTTGTTCAAACTCCTGCAGGGCACGCTCAGAATCGGCAGCCTGCTGGAACAAGCGGCCAACTTCAGCGTGCGCTGGGGCCGTGGGTGGAAGTTCGGAGGTTAGAGCGATCAGTTCGGCGTCGGCCTGGGTGGAGTCGTGCAGGTCGAGAAGATAGTGGATCAGCTCCAGGCGAGTCTGCCGGCGACGTGCGGCGGCGTAACCGTCCGGCCAGAAACCGTAAATAGCTCCATGATAGTAGCGCAACGCTGCCTGAGTTTCGTGTTGCCGGGCCGCCAGGCGCGCCAGTTGCAGGTTCACGGTGCTGTTGCTGGGCTCATCCTGCCACAGGGTAACCAGGTAGGATTGGGCTTCGGGGGTGTGATTGGCGGCCACCAGCGCTTCCGCCAGGCGCAACCGGTAAGCGGGATCGTCGTGGGAGTAATAGAGCGCGTTGCGAAAATCCTGAACCGCGGCCCGGGAGTCCCCGCCCGCCAAAGCCGTCTGCCCCCGCCCATACCACATTCCGCCTAGTTGCTGCTGCTTGGAGCGATACAACCGCGCAGCAAACACCGTGACCGTGCCGAAGGCGACAGAGATAATCAGCACCAGAGCCAGGAACAGCGGACGCACCTGAAAGCCTCCCGGAACCCTGCCGCAATATGGGCAAAGGGTTCCGGCCTGCGGCAGGGGCCGCTTGCAACTCGGACATAAAGCTTCTTTAGTGGTTTCCAAATCCCTGGCGCTTCATGTGGGATAAGTCGTGCTACGACCAGTGTAAATGGGATGGCTGGAAGAAGTAAGGTCTATACCGCGCGGTATATTTGTCGAAGCGTAGTTCCGTCCGGGGCTGCCGCGAGAGGCGAGGTCATCACGCTTGATGGTGACGGGCGTCACAGTGGGATTGCTCAGCCTGCGATATTTTTTTAGCCCAGATTTGGCAGGGTGAGCCGCTTGCTGCACCACAATTTGGGAACGATTCAACCCGACCTGCTACATGCTTTTGAAGGCACCGCCCAGGTGCGGCACTACCGCCCGGGGACGGCGGTCTACCGCCGCGGGCGGCCGGTGCGGGGAGTTTTTCTCATCCAGAAAGGCCGGGCGCGGCTGCTGCTGGGCGAGAGCGGCGGGCTGGCGCTGCACCTGGCCGGGGCCGGATCCGTCCTGGGCCTGGGAGAAACCATGTCCGGCAGCCCCTACGACGCTACGTTGGAAACCATTGAGCCCTGCGACATCGCCTTCCTGCGGCGGGAGGACTTCCTCGCCTACCTGCGCCAGAACTGCGCCCTCTGCATGCAACTGGTGCAGTTGCTGAGCGAGGACCTGCACCAGCTTTACCAGCAGTACCGAACCATCGGCGGGCCAGCCACGCGTGTCCGCAAATCAAAGGCCAACAGCCCGGCCCATGCCAAAACGGTCGAGCCACGCGATCCGCTGGCGTAGCGCTTCTTAGCCTAGATGGGTATTGCGCTCTTCCGAGAGGGGCGTAAGTTCCCGGGGAAAGACACCGCCGTTATATTCCAGCAGCCGGTTCTTCCACTTAAGAAACTCGGTGATGGTTTGCGGCTCGATGCGGATTTCCACGCGGCGCAGGCTGGCCAGCAGCAGGTTCATCTCGTGTTCCATGCCGGCAGGCGAGCGCAGACTGCGGCGTGGCGGTTTGACGCGCATTGCCACCTTGCGCCCAGCGCACTCCAGCAGTCCCCAGCCCGGGGGCAATTCCTGGGGCGCGATCAGGCCGGCGGGCGCCATGTAGAAGCGCTCGCAGCCCAGGGCAACTTCCGGATCCTGGCGGAAGGGCTTTAGGCGGTCGGCGAGGAAGTCGGCGCGGCTCAACTTACATTCCACCACCACGGAGCGGCATTTGCCTTTCCAGCCGATGGCGTCGGGCACTTCGCCGCTGGCGCAAGCCTGTTCCGAAAGCACCACGCCGCAGCGATAGCGGCGCAGCCAGTCAACGGCGAGATTGACCAGTTGGGCGTGGGTCATGTGTATTGAGATTGACGATTGATGATCGAACCTCAAACACGCTTTGAGGGTGGCACTTCGAGTTTTAAGCGCGCATCTCCACCCGCGCTTTGAAACGTGAAACCAAAACTCGAAACTATAGCGCGCAATCGCCAATCGGCAATCTTCAACTGCCAATTAAGACAGTGTTACTTGCCGGCATACGATCGGCTAGTACCTTTCTGATTCCTGGCAGGCGCGGGTATCAGGCCAGGGGTTGGAGGGGAGTTGGTTCGTGGGCTGCAGCGGCTTTCTGGACCTCGGCCAGTGTGCCTAGGGAGAGGAAGCCGCGGTCCATGGCGTCCTGAAGCGAGCTATAGGGCCGGTGGGCGACGATTTTTGAGGCTTGGCCGGGGTCAACCCCAGCCGCGACCAGTTCCTTTTCGCTTGCCATATTGAGGAGGGCTACCGGATGGATGCCAGTGCGAACCGCCCCCCCGCGGCTCTCGTACTCCGGCCGCCGTGGGACACTAAAACGGTCGCGTTCCCGAATTGCGGCACTCTGCCGGGCGCGCTCTTCGTCGTGGGGCAGACTGCGCTGCAACTCGCGCGTCTTTTCCCGCTGCAGTTCCTCATGTTCGTTGCCACTCTTGGGCAGCAACAGAAAGCCGATACCGAATCCCAGGGCCAACCCTACAAAAAACGTCTTCATCGTTCCTCCCCGCGGGGAACACGCGCTCACTGGCGCTATTTAGAACGATGCAGGGGATGGGGATGGATTTGCCTGAAAAGCAGCAGTCGCATTAGCAATTAGCATTCAGCCACTCCGGAATGTGCTGACCCGAAATAATTCGTGCAGGAGCTTCGTCCGGCCAAAAAATCGCAAGTGAGGCGAGTGCGAAGCTGATGGCCCCCCCGGCAGCACGTGCCCCGCAAGCACCGAGCCGGGGCTGAATGTTGAGTGCTAATTGCTGAGCGCTGCTTTTCAGAACTTCGTCACTTCCGTGAAGTTGAAGTCGCGCACCTTCATGGGCGGCACCACCATGTCAAAGGACTCTTCGCCGCTGGCGCGCACCGGCGTACCCATTTCCTCCACATTGGAGAGCATATGCAGCAGGCTCTCGTTGAAGCGGAAGTTGCGGATGCCGTTCTTCAGCTCGCCGTCCTCAATATAGAAGGTGCCATCGCGGGTCATGCCGGTCAGAATCTTCTCGTAGGGATCAACCTCCCGGATGTACCACAAGCGGGTGATGAGCACACCGCGCTCGGTGGAGGCAATCATCTGGTCCACGCCCTTGGCGCTGCCCTGCGGCGGCCCTTCGAAAACAATGTTGATTGGCGCCTCGCCGATTTCGTTGGGCAGAGGAAAGCCGTGACCAGTGGGCTCGATGGGTCCGACTTTGGCGGCGTGTTCCCATTCCTGCATCTTTTTGGCCGTGGAGCGGGCATACACCAGACGCTTGACCACGCCCTTTTCCACCAACTGCACACGCTGGCGGCGAACGCCTTCGCCGTCAAAAGGCGCCCCCGATTGCATAGGGTGGGACACGTCGTCCCAGACGGTGATGTTGGCGCCGAAAACCTGCGTGCCCACGCGGTTGTTGAGAAAGGAGCGCTGGTCGAGGATGGCCATGCCACCAAAGTCCCAGAACATGAAGCCGACGAGATCGAGCACGGCGGCCGGCTCGAGAATGACCGTGTATTTTCCCGCCGGCAGTTCGCGCGGCTTGGCGGAAAGCGTCGCTTTTTTGGCCGCCGTTTCTGCCAGCGCTACCGGATTCAGATTGCGCACGTCGGGCGAATTGAACTTCTGCCAGCCGGAGGAATCTCCCCCCAGCATGGTGACGGAAATTTCCGACGAGGTCTGAGTGTGGTAAGCAGCCAAGCCGCGGGAGTTAAGCACCGCCTCCACTGATTCGGAATTGGAAAAGATGCCGGCAGCGGTAAGCTTCTGCTTTTTGGCAACGCCGACGATTTTTTCCACCGCCTGGGCGCGCTGCCCGGGAGTAAGCGAAGCAGTTTCGTAGAAAGCGCGGCCGACCTGGGCGGCACCGTTGTAGTCTTCGGGGCCAGCAGCGGGCAGCAGGTCGGGATCGGGCTCCTGTACCTTGGCCAGCGCCTCGGAAGCAAGCACCGCCTGCTTCAGGCTCTCGTCGTCAAATTTGTTGGTGGTGGCGCGGGCGGTTCGCCCACCAAAGACGGTTCGCACCGAAACTACGTAATTCTCTTCCGCCACATTCTGGTGGATGGTATTGTTCGCGAAGCGGGTCAGGGCGCTTTGCCCGCCGGCGATGAGGGCTTCAATCTCATCGGCGGTGGAGAATTTCTGTAGGCGGGAAAAAATTTCGGCGGATTTGTCTTTAGTTAGCATGAAGCATTCAGCATCGGGCCAGTTAGCACTTAGTAGTTAGCATCTAGCCAACCGTCGTTCATTTAAGGTCGAATCTTCTTCGTGACGTGAAGCACTTACCTTTCAGCCAATAAGCAATCTTCAAGTAGCATTTGGACAGTGAACGCTCCAAGTCGACCTTACGAGACAACGATGTGAGCATTCTCCGAATCTCCAGCAACAATCCTGCCGATTCGCGATAGGCGGATTCATGGAAGTAATGCAGGTCGTGGGCGAGCAGCAGGTGATAATCCAATTCACTGGCCGACCCGGCCGCGATCTGTAGGAATCGGTGCAGTTCTGCATTCTCCCTTCTGCCACAACCTTCCGCAATGTTAGCGGCAATGGACGCGCTACAACTGCGTATTTGACCGGTAAGGCCTTACAGTTCGTCCTTTGGGAAAGTTCCTGTAAGGCGATATAGCCCTAGCGTCAAAGCATGAGCTTTTCTGCCAAACCTTTAGCTCTTTGAAATCTCTCATTGTGCCCACCTGTACAAGGGCTAAATGCTAATTGCTAAGCGCTAATTAGTTCAGTGATGGCCTTCACGTTCCTTTGTATGCGCTCCCCACCTTCACATTCCTAAACCTTGCCGGCGACGCCCCATGCCCTGTGCCCATAGTCTGCATGGGCTGGCCTTTGCCGCAGTTGGGCGTGCCCCAGAGCGTCCACTGGTCGCGGGAGCAGATGGCGTCCATAGAATTCCAGAACTCTGTTGTGATTCCGGAATAGGACGGATTCTTCAGCATGCGCCCCAGCTTGCCGCCCTTGATCTCCCAGCCGATTTCGGTGCCGAACTGGAAGTTGTAGCGTTTGTCGTCTATGGACCAGGAGCGATTGGTCTGCATGAAGATGCCTTTGTCGGTGTCAGCAATCAGCTGTTCGAACGTTAGCGGCTTCTCTCCTGGCAGGATGCTGATGTTGGTCATGCGGATGATGGGAATGCGGTTCCAGCCTTCCGCCCGCATGGTGCCGCCGGAGCGGTTCGCGCCGATGGCATGCGCAGTTTCCCGCGACGAGAGATAGCCGGTAAAGAGGCCATTGGTGATAATGGGCGTGCACTGCGCGGGCACGCCTTCGTCATCGTAGGCGAAGGTGCCCAGGCCGGGACCGTGATTGCGGGTGGCGTCGGCCACCACGTTCACCAGGTGGCTGCCGTAGCGCAGCGTGCGCAGCTTCTCCAGCGTAAGAAACGACATGCCGGCGAAATTGGCTTCCATGCCCAGCACGCGGTCGAGCTCGATGGGATGGCCGACAGACTCGTGAATCTGCAGGCCGAGCTGAGAGGAGTCGAGCACGACGCTGAAGTTGCCTTCAGGACACTGGTCGGCTTTGTGCAGTGCCACGCACTCTTCCGCAATGCGTCGGGCGTTCTCCACCAGCTTTTGCTCCTCCACCAATTCGTAACCCTTATTCTGATACTGACCGCCAAAGGAGTTGGGATAAGAGCGTTTGTGAATTTCCGTGCCCGCAAAGGCGTAGGCGGCATAGCCGGCGCCGGTAGTGATCTTGGTCTCGTGAATATGGGAGCCTTCGGAGGAGAAGAACCACTGGTCATAGCGGCGGAAATTCATGTTGGTTTCCGCCAGCGTGATGCCCTGCACGGAGCGCAGCTCTTTATCCACGCGCAGCAGCAGGTCAATGTTCTGCTCCACAGAGGTGGAGAAAGGGTCGGTCTTGCAGGGCGTGGTCCACTCGTCGGTGAAGGGCTTTTCCGGGGCCAGGCGTACGTCGTGCTGCTTGACACGGGCGGAGGCGCGGGCAATTTCCACCGCCTTGGCGGCGGTCATTTCCACCGCAATGCGGGTGAGGTCTTCCGTGGAGGCGAAGCCCCAGGCGCCATCGGCCAGGACGCGAATGCCAATGCCCAGCGATGAGGAGTCGGAAGCGTGACCCATGCGGCCGTTTTTGGTGGCGAGGGCGCGGTTGCGCTCCTCCACAATGCGCACGTCAGAGTAGGAGACGCCGTGCTGGTCGGTAAGGTTCAGTGCCCACTCGGCAATCTGCTTCATGCTCATGGCAAACAATGATGATAAATGGAGAGAGGAGTTTTGTGGGAGGGGCTGTGAATTTTGGCAGTGGGTCACTTTGAAACTGACCCACTACCTGAATTTAGCAAGCGGCTCGGACCAGGGATTGGGAGAGCGCAACCTTCGGGTGCGGTCACCGTCAAGGACCTCGCTGCTCACGATATAGATCCAGTACCTGTGCTCCTTCATGGGAACACCCTCTAAACAACATCGTAATGCCAGGCGTGCAGGGTGTTTCGACTCGGACATTCGCCCTCGCTCACCACGACACCGAAATGGGAATGCGAAATGAATGAAAGCGGCCAGGAGCGGGTTCAGGAAGAGACAGCGCAAGTCGGAATGAAACCCCTGCCGCGGCTATTGCGTCGCGAAGTCGCAGGGAATTTTGATGGAGAAGTCCTGAAGCGGTAAATGAGGAGCGAAGTCTGTAGCGGTCCTTCAACTCCGCGATTCACAAGCGAATCAGCCCGCTGCGTTCAGGATGACAGCGTAGGGCGGTTCTGGTACGGCTGAAGGCGTACCCAAAGCTTTCGTCATGGGCTTTACTATGCAGCCCTGCGGTCTGGGCGCACGCTGGCGTTACTTCACCTTGTCGGCGAAGGAGAAGACGGGGTCAACGTCCACTGGTACGTCGGTGGCTTTCGCCAAAGAGGCTTTCAGATCGTCGGGCACGACGTCATATTTTTGGAACCAGGCTTCGGCGCGGGAACGGTCGCCGGTGGCTTCCTGCTCCAGAAGCTCTTTGGCCAGGGTTTCAATCACGGCCGGCATTTTGGCGTAATCAATGGAGTAGCGGCCGGTAGCGGAGTCGCGGGTAACGGCCTGCTGCTCGTTGAGGTAATTGAACTCCATCATCTCGGCACGGCCATGCGCCTCGCCGGCGCCAAAGCGCACGGTGCGGAAGAGTCCGCCAACGTAAGAGGCGTAATACTCCTGCAGGCGCGATTTGGGCAGAGCGTCGTGGTCCACCAGCCACTTGAGGCCGAACATGCCAACCGCATCCGCCTTGGCTTCTTCCAGTCCGCTGAAAGCCGGACCGATGGCTTCGCGGATATCGGTTTTGCCCGCCGCGGTGCGCGCAAATGCCGGGCCCAGGCCGTGGGAAATTTCGTGCAGCAGGGTGCCGGCAAGGTAGCCTTCGCCGGTCACTTTGGCGGCCTGATCGGGGCGCATCACGCGCCTGGCCACGGGCAGGATGACGTAGTTCACGCGCGCATCCATGAAGTTCTTGAAGAAAATTTTCTTCGAGCCCTTGGCCTCGTGGATGCGGGGATCGTTGGGCAGATTGTCGGCCACTGCCTGGTAGCCGTGGCGCAGGTCGCCGCCACGGTAGGGCGCGTCCATCACCTCCATGGGCGTAGCCAGGCCGCGCTTGGAGGGCCGGTCCTCCGGCCCCAGGGGAAGGGCGTCCTGAATTTCGGGCACATATTTCTGGTACAGAGCGAGCTTGCGGCTTTCCGCCTGGTTGCGGATGAGCACTGCCGTGCCGTAGGAAGTTTTCACGCCCAGCAGGCTGTCGAGATAAGTTTCGTAGGGCGCGAAGATGACGTCGAACTTCGGGTCCTTGAGGTCGAGCCAGGCGAGGTCACTTTCGTAGTAGTCGTCGGTGAGCAGCGCGTCGGCGCGCAGGCGCAGAAATTTGGCGAAGGCAGGATCGGCGCTGAGAGCGGCCGCCTCCCGCAGGTCGCGCGCCGCCGGACCCAGGAACGCACGGTAGGCGACGCGGTAAGGCACGCCCACCAGTTCTTTGCCGCGCCACACGACTACCGTGTAAGGGCTGTAGATTTCGGCCTTGCTTTCGGGATGCTGCTGCACGTACTGCTCAATTTGCTCGCGCGTAAGGCCGGCGGGATAAAAGCCGCGGCCCGGGGGCATGGACTGCTGGCCGACAAAGGGCTGGTTGTCACGCAGCAGGTCGAAGCGAGAGCCGTTGATCATCAGCATGCGGCGCACGTTGGCGTCGATATGGTTGGTGTTGCCTTCGAGCTCGTGGAACAGGGTGAGGCCGTCGGGATCGCTCTGCCGCCAGTAGATGTCGTCGAGATAGCGACTGGCGTCCACCAATTTCTCGACCATGCGGCGCTCGCGCGTGGTCAGGCCGGCAGAGTGGAAAGGCATGCGCACCACGCGCCACTTGGCCAGTTGCTGCGGCAGGTCGGTGGCAAGGCCCATGCGCACGGTGACCGGCTTGTCGCCGGCACTGCGATAGCTGCGCAGAGCTTTCTCTTTCGTTTGCTTTTGGGCGGAGACGGTCATAGGAGATAGCGCCAAGGTAAAGATGAACAACCAGGGGAGAATTCGCATCAGAGGAATTCTAACAAGCTGAAACGGCGAAAAGCAGGCCCGATTCCCCGGGCTCACGCCCAGGGCTACGTTCTTGCGCCGCTTTGCAGCTATTACTTGTCACCGTTGCGCCCTGCTACACTTTTAAGTTTCACAGGGGAGCGCGAGGCCAGCATGGAGATCAAGACGGTTGGGGTAGTGGGCGCGGGTACCATGGGCAACGGCATTGCCCACGTGTTTGCCAGGCATGGGTACCAGGTGGTGCTGTGCGAAGTGGAGCAACGTTTCCTGGAGCGAGCTCTAGGCACCATCAGCAAGAACCTGGAACGCGAGGTGGCGAAGAACAAAATCACGGCTGACGATCGCAGTGCAGCGCTGGCACGCATTCAGCCGGTGACGGAGCGGCAACGGCTGGCAGGCTGCGATTTCGTGGTGGAGGCGGCCACAGAGAAATTTGATATCAAGGCGCAGCTTTTTCGCGAACTCGACGGCATGTGCCGGCCGGAGGTGATTTTGGCTTCGAACACCTCTTCTATCTCTATCACCAAGCTGGGGGCGCTGACCAAGCGGCCGCAGCAGGTGATTGGGATGCACTTCTTCAATCCCGTGCCAATGATGAAGCTGGTGGAGGTGATTCGCGGCTTGGCCACCTCGCAGGAAACATACGAAACGGTGAGTGCGCTTGCGGTGAAGCTGGATAAGACGCCGGTGGAGGTGAACGACGCGCCCGGATTTGTTTCCAACCGCGTACTCATGCCCCTGCTGAACGAGGCAATGTACGCGGTGATGGAAGGCGTGGCCACGGCACAGGCGGTGGATGAGGTGTTCAAACTCGGCATGAGCCATCCTATGGGGCCGCTGACGCTGGCCGACTTCATTGGCCTGGACGTTTGCCTAGACATCATGCGGGTGCTGCACGACGGGCTGGGTGATCCCAAGTACCGGCCGTGCCCGCTGCTCATCAAGATGGTGGATGCGGGCTGGCTGGGGCGCAAGTCGGGCCGCGGCTTCTATACTTATCCCGATTGAGGGCCCCTGATGGCAGAAGTTCCCGCGCCCAAACCCGTCGCTTCGCTTCCCAAAAAAACGACCGCCAGCACCATAGCGGTCGCCACTCCACAGTCAACCCGGGGATCGGCGAAGGGAAGCGAAGTTCCCTGGTACGGGCTGGCATTGCTATTGGGGGCGATAAGCGGGTTCGCCGAGGTTGCGGTCGGCGACTTGATGCTGACCGGCTTTCTGGCCCTGTTTTTCTGTATGGTGATGGGTGCCTTGCGGCCGGGGAGGCCGTGGCGCTGGGTGCTGATCGTGTGCGGCTGCATTCCGCTTTCGCGGCTGTTTGCCGCCGGCGTGCTGCACATGTACACCGAGCGGGCGCAGATTTATGAGGCCTTCTTGTCCTTCATCACCGGCAACGCGGGCGCCTACGTGGGGTCGCTGGGGCGAAAGCGGGCGAATGATCTGTTCGAGATGATCAGGACGGGGAAAGGGTAGTTGGCTACTACTTTTTCTTGGGCGGGACGTATTCGGCGGGAAGGGCAGCGCCTTCGCCGAAAAAGAACTGCTCCAGTTGTTTGACCAGAAATTCCTGGTCCTGAGGATTGGCGGGGTTCAGGCGGTATTCGTTCAGCAGGATCTTGCAGTGGTCCACCCACATAGCCCAGGCGTCGCGAGAAACCCGCTCATAGATGCGCTGGCCGAGCTCGTTGTCAAAGGGCGGCTCGTCGAGGCCGGGCAGCTCGCGCTGGAACTTGACACAAAAAACGGTGCGGCCCACGGGGCCTTGGGGCATGGAGGGAGAAGAACTCATGAGTAAATTATCGCATAGGCGTTGTACGCTGGCCGACGGAAACCCCTTTTCACCGCCGAGAACGCCGAGTCCGCCGAGGGTTCTATTCCTTGGCTTCTATTGCCGGTCGTATTAGGTTTTCCCGGCGGTCTCTGCCTGCTCGGCGATGGATAAAGCTGCTGCACTTGCTGCCAAGGCCGTTAGAGTTGTAAGGTGTCCCTCCGTCCATGACCGCCGCTAAGGAACCGCGTGGGACTCACCTACATTGACTGGATCATCATGCTGCTGTACTTCGCCTCGGTGCTGGGCATCGGGGCGGTACTGAAGCGCCACGTCAAGACCAGCACCGATTTTTTCCTGGCCGGCCGCTCCATTCCCGCCTGGATCGCCGGCCTGGCCTTCCTCTCCGCCAACCTGGGGGCCCAGGAAGTAATTGGCATGGCGGCATCGGGCGCCAAGTACGGCATCGCCACCAGCCACTTCTACTGGATTGGCGCTATCCCGGCAATGATCTTCGTGGGCCTGTTCATGATGCCGTTTTATTACGGCTCAAAGGCGCGCTCAGTGCCCGAGTACTTGCGCCTGCGATTTGACGAGAAGACGCGCGGTCTGAACGCCATTTCCTTCGCCGTAATGACGGTGTTCTCCTCCGGCATCTCCATGTATGCCATGGCGCGGCTGATCCAGGTGCTGCACGTGCTGGACCCCATCTTTGATCGGCTGCACATCGCCCGCAGCGGCATTTTTCATGTCAGTGTGATCGTTTCCGCCATCATCGTGCTGGTTTACATTCTCCTCGGCGGGCTGACCAGCGCCATCTACAACGAAGTGCTGCAGTTCTTCCTGATTGTGGCCGGCTTCATTCCCCTGGTGTGGCTGGGGCTGAAGAACGTGGGCGGCTGGCAGGGGCTGACGGAAAAACTGCCCGCCACCTTCACCCATTCCTGGATGGGCATGAGCAGTGCCCAGACCAATCCTCTGGGCGTGGACTGGTTCGGGCTGGTGGCTGGACTGGGATTCGTGCTGTCGTTCGGCTACTGGTGCACCGACTTCCTGGTGGTGCAGCGGGCCATGGCGGCGGATTCGATGGTGGCGGCGCGGCGCACACCGCTGATCGCGGCATTTCCTAAAATGTTTTTCCCTTTCCTGGTGATTCTGCCGGGGCTGATTGCCATCGCGCTGCCCAGCGCGACTTCTCACCTGACGGCTACGAATGCGGCAACGGCGACGACCGCGGTGGAAAAGGACAGCAAGGGACTGATTCCTCCCAAAATTGATTCCCGCACCGGGCAGCCTATGCTCGACCGCCAGGGTAAACCCATCTTGGACTACGACCTGGCCATCCCTAATATGCTGCTGCACTACTTCCCCACCGGCATTTTGGGTTTGGGGCTGACGGCGCTGCTGGCCAGTTTCATGTCGGGTATGGCGGGCAACGTGACCGCGTTCAATACGGTGTGGACTTACGACATATATCAGTCCTACATCCGGCCCAACGCAAGCGACGAGCACTACCTGTGGATGGGGAGGGTGGCCACGGTTTTCGGCATAGCCTTGTCGGTGCTGGCCGCCTACGCCACCACGCGCTTCAACAACATTATGGACATGCTGCAACTGGTGTTCGCCTTCGTGAACGCCCCACTGTTTGCCACCTTCTTGTTGGGCATGTTCTGGAAGCGCGCCACCGGGCACGGAGCTTTCCTCGGGCTGCTGACGGGGACCGTGGCTGCGGCGGTCCACCATGGGCTGACGTTGCCGGTGGGCGAGCCGGTCGGCATCAAAGGCGGGTGGCTAGGCCTCATCGTGCACTTTTACCCCAGCGACATGGCGCAGAATTTCTGGACCGCGATCTGGGCGTGGACGACCTGCTTCGTGGTCACCATTGTGATCAGCCTCATGACCCGGCCGCGTGAAGACAGCAAGCTGATCGGGTTGGTGTACTCGCTGACCGAGAAGCCCAGCGAGAAGCACCTGCCTTGGTACGAGCGGCCGGCGGCGCTGGCAGTCGTCATCATAGTAGTGCTGCTGCTGCTGAACCTATTCTTCGGCTGAGAGGAGGCCGGCGTGGGAATTGATATCCGCTTGCCCATCGGGCTCGTCTTCGCGCTGATAGGGATTCTGATGATGGGGTTCGGGGCCGCTAGCGACAGCGCGATCTACCAGCGTTCGTTAGGGATCAATGTGAATCTTTACTGGGGGCTCGTGCTACTGGCCTTCGGAGTGATCATGGCCCTGCTGGGACGCCGGGGAATGAAGAAAATTGAGTGATTGGGTAATTTGTAATTTTCAGCACTCAGGTTCGAGCGGTTTTCAAATTACCGATTACAAATTACTAAATTACAACCCGAGTCTTTGTGTCACTCACCGAGTCCTTTCGCCAGGCATTTGGGCAGTCACCGCGTCTTTTCCGCGCGCCCGGACGAGTTAACCTCATCGGCGAACATACGGACTACAACGATGGGTTCGTGATGCCGGCGGCTATTGAGCTTTACTGCTGGGTGGCTATTGCCACGCGGGAGGATCGCCGTTTGACAATACGCTCGGAAAACCTGCAGGAGACGGCAGAAGTTGACCTTGACCAGAGCCAACCGCACCGCCGAAAACGCTGGAGCGATTATGTGCAGGGAGTAGCGGTGGTATTGGAGAAAAGCGGGAGAAAGCTGCGTGGCGCCAACCTTCTGATTCACGGCGAAGTACCGATCGGCTCCGGGCTCAGTTCCTCGGCCGCGATCGAGGTGGCCAGCGGGCTGGCCCTTCTGGGCAACTCCGGCATGGAACTGAACCCGCTGGAGCTCGCCCGCCTGTGCCAGCGCGCCGAAAATGAATTTGTGGGCGCGCGCTGCGGCATCATGGACCAGTTCACCGCCTGCTTTGGCCTGGCAAAACATGCGCTGTTGCTCGACTGCCGGTCACTGCAATATCGTGCCCTGCCGTTGCCCGCAGGAGTGGAATTGGTAATCTGCGACAGCGGCGTGCGCCACGAAGTAGCAGCGGGGGAGTACAACACGCGCCGTGCCGAATGCGAGGCCGGGGTAGAAGTGCTGGCGCGACATCGGCCAGAGATTCGTGCGTTGCGCGACGCAAGCACGGAAGACCTGGAACGTCATCGCTCCCAATTGGGCAAGGTGGTCTACCGCCGCTGCCGCCATGTGGTGACGGAAAACACCCGCGTAGTGAAGGCAGCTGAGGCGCTGGAACGCGGCGACTTGCGCGAGTTCGGGCTCCTGATGGGGCAGTCGCACCGCAGCATGCGCGACGATTTTGAGATCAGCTGCGCCGAACTGGATTTGCTGGTGGATTTGGCGGGCAAGCAGAAGGGTACCTATGGCGCGCGCATGACCGGCGGCGGCTTTGGCGGCTGCACCATCAACCTGGTAGAGGCGGGAGAGGTTGCGGCGTTTCGCGCGGCAGTTTCCCATGGCTACCAGGAAGCCACGGGAAGACACCCAAGAATCTACGTTTCAGAAGCCGCGGGGGGAGGGGGAGAAGTAAGGTAAGGTTTCAAGGTTTCGAGATTTCCCAGGGCACAAAGCCGCGCGTTTTGGTGTGCAAGCGATAGACAGAAGTGGTTGCTGTGATGTAAAGCGTGCCGTAACCTTTGTCGCCCCAGGCCAGATTGGCAGGCTGCTCGGGGAGCACAATCGTTCCCAAATGATGACCCTGCGCATCCCAAACCCAGATGCCTTTTGGTCCCGTAACAAACAAATTCCCTCGGCGGTCGAAGCGCATGCCATCGGGCACGCCATCATCCGGCCCGCCGGGCTCTTCGCCGAAGACGTGGCCGTTGCTCAGGGCGCCGTCCTGGCCCACGTCGTACACGCGGATATTGCGCTTTTCGCTGTCATCAACAAAAAAGCGCTTGCCGTCGGGCGTGAAAGCGAGGCCGTTGGGCTGAGAAAGATCCTTGGTCAGAAGTTGCACATTGCCCTTGCCATCCAGGCGGTACACGCCTTGAAAGGGAATCTCCTGCGGCTGGCCCTTGGGCAAATCGAGAGTGGGGTCAGTGAAGTAGATGGCGTCGTCGGTGCCGATGATCACGTCATTGGGGCTGTTGAAGCGCTTGCCCAGATAGTGGTCTGTAAGCACTGTGTATTGTCCGTCCGGCGTGATGCGGATGATGGCGCGCAAGACACTGGCGCAATCGAGCAGGCGGTGCTGGCGATCGAAGGTGTTGCCGTCGGGATCGCCGAGCAGAAGCAGGGTCTCCCTGCGGCCATCGGGATAAACACGAAAAATTTTATTGAGGGTTTCGTCGCTGACGTAGAGAAAACCGGCCGGATCCCATACCGGGCCTTCCGTGAAGCCGAAGCCGCCGGCAATTTTCTCCAGCCTCGCGGTGCGGTCCAGCAGCTTCCAGAACTGCGGCGCGTTGGCCTGCAGTTCAAATTTACGCGGTGGAGTTTGCGCACGCAGGGGCGCAGCCAGGCAGCAAAGTAGAAGAACAACCAAGGCGGCGGTCGGTTTCATCGCGGATTAAGTGAATAACTGTATCACTCTGTTTTGGTGGCGCGCGAGTCGACACGCCGTCATGGCGGCGCTTATACTGGCAGCCGTCGCGGATTTCGCGGCACTGCACGCTCTCTTCACGCGTTAACAATTTACCCAACCCAAGCCGCTGGCCCGGAATCTATCCAGATATTGAGGTGATCGGGCCGGCATAGCACCGCGGCTGACATCCGCCAGCGAGGCAACGTGACTTTGTGGGCATTGGGTGTGTACTTCCTGCTGCTTGTTTTTGTCATCGGAGTCATTCTGCTTGTCTCCTGGCTGCTGGGCCCGCGTCACCACGAACCGGCAACCGGCGCGCCCTATGAAGGAGGCATCCTCTCGGAAGGGTCGGCGCATGTGCGGCTCTCCGCCAAGTTCTATCTGATTGCGATGTTTTTTGTGGTCTTCGATCTGGAAGCGGTGTTCATTTATTCGTGGGCGGTGGCCGCCACGGAACTGGGCTGGGCCGGCTACTGCGAGATTGCCATCTTTATGGGTGTGCTGGTAGTAGCGCTGGCTTATCTGTGGAAACTGGGGGCCCTGGACTGGAACCCGCGGCGCGCGCGTCCCCGGCACGGCTCGGCGCGAGGAATCTGATGAATTGGTCGTTGACCAAGGCCGGAGCGACCGAGAGTCTCAGGCAGACGGAGAACGCGCCGCTGGCGGAGACGGTGCGGCGCAGCCTCATCATGTCGCGCCTGCAGGACCTGCTGGCCTGGGGGAGAAAGAATTCCATCTGGCCGTTCAACTTTGGCCTTTCCTGCTGTTACGTGGAGATGGCCACCAGCCTGACCAGCAAGTACGACGTGGCCCGCTTTGGAGCCGAGGTGATCCGGGGGACGCCGCGCGAGGCGGACCTAATGGTGATTGCGGGCACGGTGTTCATCAAGATGGCGCCGGTGATCCAGCGCCTGTATGAGCAGATGATGGAGCCGCGCTGGGTAATCTCCATGGGGTCCTGCGCGAACTCCGGCGGGATGTATGACATTTACAGCGTGGTTCAGGGAGTGGACAAGTTTCTTCCCGTGGACGTGTACGTGCCCGGCTGCCCGCCGCGCCCTGATGCGTTCATGGAGGGACTGGTATTGCTGCAGAAGGCAGTCGGCAGCGAGCGCCGGCCGCTGACCTGGGCGATTGGGCCCCAGGGCGTGGAGCGTGCGCCGATGCCCTCCATGCGCGACCTGAAGATGGAGCAGAGAAGGAAGGTTACAAGCCTGAAGACTCCCGACGAAATCTGAGAGATGCCCCTGGTTGCCAGCCCGACCGTGGTTGATGAGTTGCAGGAGAAGTTCGGCCCGGCAGCGATAACGCCGCAGGAAACCCGCGACTCCATTCCGACCTTCTGGACGCAGAAGGACAATATCCGCGAAGTTGTTTCATTTCTAAAAAACGAAATCGCCCAGCCGTACAAGATGCTCTACGACCTTACGGCGGTTGACGAGCGGGTGCGCGCGCATCGCGAGGGCCAGCCGGAAAGCAGCTTTACGGTCGTCTATCACCTGCTGTCGTTCGATCGCAACCAGTACATTCGCGTCAAAGTTCCGCTCGCCGCGGACCACCTGTCCTTGCCCAGCGTCACCGGTATTTTCCCCGCCGCCAACTGGTATGAGCGCGAGGCTTGGGACATGTTTGGCGTGGCCTTCGAGGGACATCCCCATCTTGTGCGCATTCTCATGCCCTGGACCTGGCAGGGCCATCCGCTGCGCAAGGACCATCCCGCACGCGGCACGGAAATCGGCCCGTATCACCTGGACGAGCAGAAGGAAGAGCGGGAGCAGGAGGCGCTGCAATTCAAGCCCGAGGAATGGGGCATGCAGCGCAGCCATGAGGGCGCGGACTTCATTTTCCTGAATGTGGGGCCGCAGCATCCCGGCACCCACGGAATAATGCGTGTGGTACTGCAACTCGACGGCGAGTTCATCGTGGATGCAGTGCCGGATATCGGCTACCACCATCGCGGCGCTGAGAAGATGGGCGAGCGCCAGAGCTGGCACACCTATATCCCGTACACCGATCGCGTGGACTACCTGGGCGGGGTGATGAACAATTTCGCCTACCTGACCGCCCTGGAGCGGCTGGCGGGAATCCAGGTGCCTCCGCGCGGCCAGGTGATACGGGTGATGATGGCGGAGTTGTTCCGCATCATCAGCCACCTGGTGTGGTACGGAACATTCGCGCAGGACGTGGGCCAGCTCTCGCCGGTCTTCTACACCTTCAACGATCGCGAGCGCGCGTTCGGCATTGTGGAAGCGGTGTGCGGCGCGCGCATGCATCCCAACTGGTTCCGCATTGGCGGCGTGGCGCAGGACCTGCCGCACGGGTGGGAGCAGATGTTCCGCGACTTCATTGCCTATTTTCCTCCCAAGCTGCGCGAATACGACCGCGAGATCATGGGCAATGGCATCTTCAAGGCGCGCACCGTGGGCGTAGGTGAGATGAACAAGGAGGAAGCCATTGAGTGGGGCGTCACCGGGCCTAACCTGCGCGCCACCGGCATGGAATGGGACTTCCGCAAGAAGCAGCCGTACTCGGTGTACGACCAGTTTGAGTTTGACATTCCCACGGCTACTGCCGGCGATTGCTACGCCCGTGCGCAGGTGCGCGTGGAGGAGATGCGGCAGAGCCTGCGCATCATCGAGCAGTGCGTCAAGAACATGCCCGAGGGGCCGTACAAGTCCGACAATCCGCTGGCCACGCCGCCCATCAAGGACCGCACCATGCACGACATCGAAACCCTGATCACGCATTTCCTGAGTGTGAGTTGGGGGCCGGTGATTCCGCCGGGCGAGGCGCTGGGCGCCATTGAAGCCACCAAGGGCAATAACGGTTACTACCTGGTGAGCGACGGCAGCACGGTTTCCTACCGCACGCGGATTCGCACGCCTTCGTTTCCGCACCTGCAGGTTTTGCCGCTGCTGTGCCGCGGGCTAATCGTTTCCGATCTGCTGGCCATTCTGGGCAGCCTGGATTACGTACTGGCTGACGTGGACCGATAAGAAGGAGGAAGAGTTGCCGCTGAGCGCCGAAGAACAACGGGAAATTGAGGCTGAATTTCCACACTATCCGACCAAGCGCGCCGTCTGCATCGATGCCTTGAAGATCGTGCAGCGGCACCGTGGCTGGATTTCCGACGAGAGCTTGCACGACGTAGCGCAACTGCTGGAGATGTCACTCGACGAACTGGAAGGCGTGGCCACCTTCTACAACCTTCTGTACCGGAAGCCGGTGGGCCGCCACGTGGTGTTGCTGTGTGACAGCGTGAGCTGCTGGATCATGGGTTACGAGAAGTTGCGCGAGCGTTTGTGCAGCAAGCTGGGGGCCCACCTGGGCGAAACCACGGCCGATGGGCGATTTACGCTGCTGCCCATCGTCTGCCTGGGAACCTGCGATCACGCGCCCGCCATGATGGTGGATCAAGACCTGCACCGCGACCTCGATCCGGATGGAGCTGAAAAGACTCTGGAGAATTACAAATAGAAATGGAGAAACCGCTAACCCAACATGTGCGTCCTGATGGCCAGGCGCTGGACCGCCGCGCTTACGAGGCGGTTGGCGGGTACCAGAGCATGCGTAAGGCGCTGCGCATGGATCCGCGCGAAGTGCAGCAGGTGGTGAAAGATTCCACGCTACGCGGACGCGGCGGCGCCGGATTTCCCACTGGCATGAAGTGGAGTTTCGTGCCCATGGGCGCGGATGCGGCTCGGCCCAAGTACCTGATTTGCAATGCCGACGAGATGGAGCCGGGCACCTTCAAAGACCGGCTGCTGATGGAGGCCACGCCGCACCAGCTGATTGAAGGAATGATGGTTGCCGCCTGGGCGATTCAGGCGGAGGTGTCCTACATTTTTCTGCGCGGGGAGTACGTCGAGTCAGCCCGGCGGCTGCAGAAAGCGCTGACGGAGGCGTATGAAGCGCGCTACCTGGGGAAGAACGTTTTCGGCTCCGGCTACAGCCTGGAGATGTACCTGCACACCAGCGCGGGGCGGTACATGTGCGGCGAGGAAACTGGGCTGCTGAACGCGCTGGAAGGAAAGCGCGCCAACCCGCGCACCAAGCCACCGTTTCCACAAGTTTCCGGCCTGTTCGGCAAGCCCAGCATCGTGCAGAACGTGGAGACGCTGTGCAACCTGCCACACATCGTGAATAACGGGACTGAATGGTTCAAAAAGTTAAGCCGTACCGGAGACGGCGGCACCAAGCTATTTGGCGCCAGCGGCAAAGTGAAGCGCCCGGGCCTTTGGGAACTGCCCATGGGCACCACGGTGCGCGAACTGCTGGAAGAGCACGCGGGCGGGATGCGCGAGGGTGTGCGCTTTCGTGGGCTGTTGCCGGGTGGCGCTTCCACCGATTTCGTAACCGAGGAACACCTCGACGCGGCCATGGACTTCAGCGCCTTGCAAAAGGTAGGCAGCCGCATGGGCACCGGCACGATGATTGTGCTCGATGACCAGACCTGTCCCGTGGGCATGGTGTGGAATCTGGAGAAATTCTTCGCGCAGGAATCGTGCGGTTGGTGCACGCCCTGCTGGAGCGGACTGAACTGGGCGGAGCGTACGCTGCGCGCCCTGGAGGAGGGCCAGGGCCAGGAAGGCGATCTGGAAAAACTGGAATTCCAAACCTGGTTCTGTGCTCCCGGCAACACTTTTTGCGCCCTGGCTCCGGGCGCGGTGGAACCGCTGCAGAGCGCTCTCAAATATTTTCGCGAGGACTTTGAGCGCCACATCCGGGAGAAGCGCTGTCCCTGGAAATAGGCATGGCCACTGTCTACATTGACGGCAAGCCCTACACCGCCGACCCGGCGCAGAACATGCTGTTCACCGCACTCACGCTGGGTTTCAACCTGCCCTATTTCTGCTGGCATCCGGCCATGGGCTCGGTGGGCGCCTGCCGGCAATGCGCGGTCAAGCAGTTTCGCGATGAGAAAGACACCCGCGGGAAGCTGGTGATGGCCTGCATGACACCCGCCGGCGAGAACACGCGCATCTCGATTCACGACGCTGATGCGGTGAAGTTCCGCGCCGGTGTGATTGAAGGCCTTATGCTCAACCACCCGCACGACTGCCCGGTATGCGACGAAGGCGGCGAATGCCATCTGCAGGATATGACCGTCATGACCGGGCACGATTACCG
>DATFDP010000122.1:0-4206 GCA_035252015.1 Terriglobales bacterium | reverse complement strand
TGGCCTACGTGGAAGACAAGCTGGAAGAGCATGGGCTGCTGGAGGATGCCGACCTGCGGGAGATCCGTCCTGGCGAGCGCTTCACCATCGGGCCTTTCACCATTAACCCCATTCAGGTAACGCACAGCCTGGTGGACTGCGTGTCGCTGGCAATTCACACGCCACTAGGCGTGATTATTCACACTGGCGACTTCAAGGTGGATCCCACTCCCACCGACAATCGGCTGTTTGACCTGCACGCCTTCGCCGAATATGGCAAGGATGGCGTGCTGGCGCTGTTTCAGGACTCTACCAACATCGAGCGGCCGGGCTACACGCCCAGCGAGCGCGCGGTGCGGCGCAAGTTCGACGAGGTGTTTGCCTGGGCGGAACGCCGGTTGTTCATCTCCTGCTTTTCCTCTTCCATTCACCGGATCAAACTGGCTTTCGAGCTGGCGTTTGAATATAACCGCAAGGTGGCGCTGGTGGGACGCTCCATGGCCGATTCGGCGGAGATCGCTTCCGACCTGGGCTACATTGATGTGCCGGACGGGCTGCTGATTCATCCCGGCGAAATCAAGAATTTCCCGCCGCAGAAAGTGTGCGTGCTCATCAGCGGGACGCAGGGCGAGCCCATGTCGGCGCTGTCGCGTGCGGCCGTGGATAATCACAAGCACGCGAAAATTGAAGTTGGCGACACGGTAGTGCTTTCCTCACGCATCATTCCCGGGAACGAGAAGGCCATCTACCGCATGATTGACCACCTCTTCCGCCGCGAGGCGCACGTCATTTACGAGGATGGCTCGCACCCGCCGGTACACGTCAGCGGTCATGCCAGCCAGGAAGAGCTGAAGCTGATCATCAACCTAGTGAAGCCGCGCTACTTCATCCCCATTCACGGCGAATTCCGCCAACTGAAGCGGCACGCCGAACTGGCCGCCTCCATGAAGGGCGCAGTGGGCAAGGTGATGGCGATTGAAAGCGGCGACATCCTGGAGTTCGACGAAATGGGGGCACGCAAGACCGGACGCGTGCCAGTAGGCCGCGTGTGCATTGATTCGGGTTCACGCACCGACGTAGTGGAGGACCTGGTGATTCGCGACCGCCGCCACCTGAGCGAAGATGGCATTGTGCTGCCCATCATCGCCATCAACAAGCTCACCGGACGTGTGGAATCCGCGCCAGAAATTGTGATGCGCGGCTTTGCCGCCGGTGAAGACGGCTTCCTGCCTGAAGCGCGCCAGATTGTGCTGCAGACGCTGGAGGCCTCCAGCGATGAGGAAAAAGCCGACTACGGCGTCATCAAGGAAAAAATTCGCCAGGATCTGAAGCGCTTCATCGTGAAGCGATCGGCGCGGCGGCCGCTGATCATGCCGGTAATTCTAGAGATTTAACGAGGGCCGCTGAGCGGTCTGGGGCGGTGCTGTTTGAAATTGTTCTCAGGTGGTCGAAAATAAGAGCAGGTCCTTCGCGGCGCTCAGGATGACGAATGATAAGCTCAGGTGACAATCGTAAAGAACAACCCACTACCGGGTACTAACTACCAACTACCCAAAGGACTAGGACCCACGTTACGCACTAACCTTGCGAGACCCGCTAAACTAGACTTGCGTTTCCGGAGAAGACCACCATCGTCACACTCGAGGAAATCAAGCAAGCTCAGCAGCGCCTGCAGGATGTGGCTGTGCGCACTCATCTGGTGCAATCGCCGATTCCGCAGCAGCACGACCCTGAGGACCAGCGCGAGTTATATCTGAAGCCGGAAAATCTGCAGCCGGTGGGCTCCTTCAAGCTGCGCGGCGCCTACAACAAGATTGCATCTCTTTCGCAGGAAGAGCGGCGCCGAGGAGTAATCGCCTATTCCAGCGGCAACCACGCCCAGGGCGTGGCCTATGCCGCCCGAGCATTGGGGGTGCGAGCCGTCATCGTGATGCCGCGGACGGCGCCCGCCATCAAGCGCGAGAGTACCGCGGCCATGGGTGCGGAAGTGGTGCTGGTGGGACCGGGAAGCGAAGAACGCCGCACCCGCGCCGAACAACTTGCGGCGGAACATGGCTACGTGGTCGTGCCGCCCTATAACGATGAGAGCATCATCGCCGGGCAAGGCACCATCGGCCTGGAAATTCTGGAAGATTTGCCGGAAGTGGAGACCATCCTGGCGCCGGTGGGCGGTGGCGGGCTGGTGAGCGGGATTGCCGCGGCAGTGAAACAGGCGGGCAGCCATTGCCAGGTTATCGGCGTGGAGCCGGACCTTGCGGCTGACGCGCAGGCCAGCATGCGCACAGGACAGGTGGTGTACTGGGGTGCTGAGCAGACCACGCGCACCATTGCCGACGGCTTGCGCACTCAGAGCGTGGGCGAGATATCCTTCGCTCACATCCGCAAATACGTGGATAAAATCGTGACCGTCAGCGATGACGAGATTCGCCAGGCCATGCGCCTGCTGGCTTCTAATCCCAAGCTGGTGGCGGAACCCAGCGGTGCTGTTACCGTGGCTGCGTTTCTTTTCCGGCGGCGTGAGCTGCCGCGGACGCGCATCAATGTGGTGGTGATCAGCGGCGGTAACGTCGAGCCCAAGATGCTGGCGGAAATTATGGATGGGCAGGAGTCGGTGGTCAGGAGCCGGTAATTACGGCGCCACCGTTTGAAGTAGCCGCCAACACTCAGGTGCGGGGCAGAGCGGCGCGCGCCTCACTTGGGGCCGCGGCAGGTTCCCGCTGCATCTCCCAGCCACCGTGGATAATGTTGCTGTAAAGAAGAGCGGCGGCAACTGCGGCTACTGCCATCATCACGCCGCCTAGCCAGCGCGGCCCCAAGGTCAGCCAGCCGATCCCGAATAGAGCGCCATAAACCATCACGCAGCCCAAAATCCATGAACTGAGGTTGCGACCCAGGTCGCGGGTTGCGGCAACCTCGGGAGTCTTAAGCGCCACTGGCTTCCAACCGCGCACATCCGGCCGGGCTTTGCGATAGAAGCGCAGCAGGACTTCTTCCGATTCCGGCTTGGTGAGAAATGTAACCACAATCCAAACCACGGTTGTGAGCGCGGTGGTGGTGATAGCCGTTTTGGCGAACAGCACTGGACCCTGGCCATTGAAAGGCGCGCCCCAGCGCAGGGCGATGGTCACGGCCAGGGCGGTGGCCATGGCGGAGATTTCGCTCCAGGCATTAATGCGCCACCAGTACCAGCGCAGCAGGTAAACACCGCCTGTGCCGGCGCCAATTTCCAGCACCACTTCCCATCCCGACTTGATGGAAGTAAGCTGCGCAGCCACGTAGCCGGAGCAAATCACCAGCAGAACCGTGACCAGGCGAGAGATGTTGACGTAGTGATTTTCCGGGCCGTTTCGCTTAATGAAACGGCGGTAAAAGTCCGCCACCAGGTAGGAAGCGCCCCAATTAAGCTGGGTGGCGATGGTGGACATAAACGCCGCCATGAACCCGGCGATCACCACGCCCTTCAATGCGTGCGGCATCTGATTGTTGACAATCAACATGTAGCCGGTTTCCGGATGCTCCAGGTGGGGATAGAGAACGATGGCAGCCAGCGCGGCGATAATCCACGGCCAAGGCCGAATGGCGTAGTGGGCGATGTTGAACCACAGCACCGAGAGCAGGCCGTGGCGCTCATCCTTGGCGCTAAAAATGCGCTGCGCAATGTAGCCGCCGCCACCCGGCTCAGCGCCGGGATACCAGAATGCCCACCACTGCACCGCCAGGTACACGACGAAGGTCAGTCCAGGAAGAAGCCAGAGCGTTTGCGAAGTCAGGGGCCGAGAGAAATCGGGAAAGAAGGACAGGGCGTTGCCGGCGGGGGCTCCTCCTGGAGTTGAAGCGGTGGTTCTCAGATGGTGCAGCGTGCTCACCAGAGGGCCCAGGCCGCCCACCGCGTCGACAGCGTAATAAGCCACCGCGATGACGATGGCCATCTTCAATACGAACTGGAACAGATCGGTCCAAAGCACGCCCCACAAGCCGCCGAGCGAAACGTACAGTCCGGTAAAAGGAATGAGAAAGAAAATGCATATCGCCAGGGCGGCGTGCGGGCTCACGCCCAAGGTAGTGCCCACAATGGTAACCATGGCTTTCGTCACCCAACCCAGGATGAGGCAATTCATGAGCAGGCCGAGGTAGATGGCGCGAAAGCCGCGCAGGAATGCGGCGGGACGCCCGGTGTAGCGCATTTCCGCAAACTGAACATCGGTAAGCAGCCCGGAGCGCCGCCAC